>JAGAUD010000025.1 GCA_017620975.1 Lachnospiraceae bacterium
ATAAGGCTCTTCCTCACCTCTGTGGAACAGCAGCAGCTCACAGGAAGTGCCACGGTGGGTATGAATGGTAAAGTTCACGCCTACAGGAAGCGCGAAAGCTCCCGGTTTATCAAACATTCCCGGGCGTACCGGATAACCGGCGATCTTCCCCATGGGCTGCACGGACACCGGGCCGTTGGAGGTGAATTTCTGGTCGTATAAAGATTTCAAGAGTAGTCCTCCTGTCTTTTGTAGTAATATTGGCCTGAAGTTTAAGCGTTTCTGCATGGGAACGGGCTGCTCCTAATCGCTTTGTAATAAGTATAACGTATTGGGGGAAAGAGGTAAAGAATTTTTTGAATCTTTCCGCCACTTCTTGACTATGTATCTTCTTTGTGCCACAATAAGCAAAACGAGCTAAGGAGAGGATTCCTATGAAAATACGAAGAGCGGAAGAACGAGATATGGATGGCATCAACAGCCTGCTGTGCCAGGTACTTACCGTACACCACAATGGCAGGCCGGATCTGTTCAAGGCCAATGCCAAGAAGTATACTGATGAAGAATTGAAGGACATCCTGAAAGATGATACCAGACCTATATTTGTCGGTGTAGATGAAGAAGAGAACGTAATGGGATATGCTTTCTGCGTATTTCAGCAGCACATCGGGAATAATATCCTGACAGATGTGAAAACTCTCTACATCGATGATCTGTGTGTTGATGAAAAAATCAGAGGACAGCATATAGGAAAGCAGCTCTACGAATATGTGCTTGATTATGCAGGAAAGAGCGGCTGTTATAATGTGACTCTGAATGTCTGGGTATGCAATGAAAGTGCCAGAAAGTTTTATGAGAAATGTGGACTTGTGCCGCAGAAGATTGGGATGGAGAAGATATTATAAAATTCCGTTGTCTCCCTCTTGACAACGACTTCAAAACCGCGTAAAATTGGGGCAACAAAGAATACTAAAAAGCAATGACGAAGACAGTAACCGTTTTTCAAACGTTCAGCGAGCCGGTGTTGGTGTGAGACCGGTACCAGTAGGAAAGCGTGTGAAGATCCCTTCTGAGCTGCCCGGACCAAAGGCAACGAGTAGTCCCCGCCGGTTTTCCGCCGTTAAAGGAAACCATATCGCTCTATTTTAAAGAGCCGTATGTTGTAACAGGTGGTTAAGCGAGCACAGGCCTCGTCCTTTTACAGGACGGGGCTTTCTTTTTTAAGAAAGGAGCACAAGATGTACCAGAAAGTATCGACAAACCTCAATTTTGTTGAGAGAGAGAAAAATGTTGAAAAGTTTTGGAGAGAAAATGATATTTTCCGTAAGAGTATGGAAAACCGTAAGGAAGGAGAGACCTATACCTTCTATGATGGACCGCCTACCGCTAACGGTAAGCCCCACATCGGTCATGTGGAGACACGTACCATTAAGGATATGATTCCCAGATATCGTACCATGAAAGGATATATGGTACCCAGAAAGGCCGGTTGGGATACCCACGGTCTGCCGGTAGAGCTGGAAGTAGAGAAGCTTCTGGGACTGGACGGTAAAGAGCAGATCGAACAGTACGGTCTGGCACCGTTCATCGACAAATGTAAGGAAAGCGTATGGAAATACAAAGGCATGTGGGAGGATTTCTCCGGTACCGTTGGTTTCTGGGCTGATATGGACAATCCTTACGTTACTTATGATGATAATTTCATTGAGTCCGAATGGTGGGCTTTAAAGACCATCTGGGATAAAGGGCTGCTTTACAAGGGCTTTAAGATCGTGCCTTACTGCCCTCGATGCGGTACTCCTCTGTCCAGCCATGAGGTGGCTCAGGGATATAAAGATGTAAAAGAACGTTCTGCTGTAGCACGTTTTAAAGTAGCAGGCGAGGATGCTTACATCCTGGCATGGACCACCACCCCCTGGACACTGCCTTCCAACGTGGCTTTGTGCGTGAACCCCAATGAGAAATACGCAAAAGTAAAAGCTGCTGACGGCTATACTTATTATATGGCTGAAGCACTGCTTGACACTGTTCTGGGCAAGCTGGCTGATAAGGAAAACGGTGTGGCTGCATATGAAGTACTGGAGACTTACACCGGTAAAGACCTGGAGTACAAGGAATACGAGCCGCTGTTCCCCTGGGCAAATGAGACCTGTGCTAAGCAGCATAAGAAGGCTTTCTATGTAACCTGCGATACTTATGTAACTTTGACAGACGGTACCGGTGTCGTTCACATTGCACCTGCTTTTGGTGAAGATGATGCAAATGTAGGACGCAAATATGATCTGCCTTTCGTACAGTTTGTAGACGGTAAAGGTCAGATGACCAAAGAGACCGATTATGCAGGCGTATTCTGTAAAAAAGCAGACCCTATGGTTCTGACTGATCTGGAAAAGAAGGGTTTACTTTACGATGCACCTAAGTTCGAGCACAGCTATCCTCACTGCTGGAGATGTGACACTCCGCTGATCTACTATGCACGTGAGAGCTGGTTCATCAAGATGACCGCCGTAAAGGATGACCTGATCCGTAACAATAATACCATCAATTGGATCCCTGAATCCATCGGCAAGGGACGTTTCGGCGACTGGCTGGAGAATATCCAGGATTGGGGTATTTCCCGTAACCGTTACTGGGGAACACCGTTAAATATCTGGGAGTGTGAATGCGGCCATATGCATTCCATCGGAAGCCGCGAAGAGTTGTATGCAATGAGCGGAAACGAAGCCGCCAAGACTGTGGAGTTCCATCGTCCTTACATTGACGAAATTACCATCACCTGCCCTGAGTGCGGCAAGCAGATGAAGCGTGTACCTGAGGTTATCGACTGCTGGTTTGACTCCGGAGCAATGCCTTTTGCACAGCATCATTATCCTTTTGAAAATAAGGAAGTGTTCGAGGCTCAGTTCCCTGCACAGTTCATCTCTGAGGCAGTTGACCAGACACGCGGATGGTTCTATTCCCTGTTGGCAGAGTCCACCCTGCTGTTCAACAAGGCTCCTTATCAGAACGTTATCGTTCTGGGACATGTACAGGATGAGAATGGTCAGAAGATGAGTAAGAGTAAGGGAAATGCAGTAGATCCTTTCGAGGCATTGGAGACCTACGGCGCAGATGCCATCAGATGGTATTTCTATACCAGTTCCGCTCCCTGGCTGCCCAAGCGCTTTTCCGGCAAGGCAGTAATGGAAGGACAGCGTAAGTTCATGGGTACCCTGTGGAATACCTATGCATTCTTCGTACTGTATGCGAATATCGATGGCTTTGATGCAACAAAATATACCTTAGAATATGATAAGCTTCCTGTTATGGATAAGTGGTTACTTTCCAAACTCAATACCGTTGTAGGGGAAGTAGACTCCAATCTTGAGAAATACCGTATTCCTGAGGCTGCCAAGGCTCTGCAGGATTTCGTGGATGAGATGAGTAACTGGTACGTAAGACGCAGCCGTGAGCGTTTCTGGGCAAAGGGCATGGAGCAGGATAAGATTAATGCTTACATGACACTGTATACTGCCCTGGTAACCATCTGTAAGGCTGCAGCGCCCATGATTCCTTTCATGACAGAGGATATTTATCAGAATTTGGTAAGAAGCATCGATGCTTCTGCTCCGGAAAGTATCCATCTGTGCGACTTCCCTGTAGTGGACGAGAGCATGATCGATCACAATCTGGAAGAAGCTATGGAGGATGTACTGGATGCAGTTGTTATGGGCCGTGCATGCCGTAACAATGCTGCCATCAAGAACCGTCAGCCTATCGGCAGAATGTACATCAAGGCTGATTTTACTCTGGATGAATTCTATCAGGATATCATCAAGGATGAGCTGAATGTGAAAGAAGTAGTATTTACAGACGATGTAAGAGACTTTACTTCCTATACTTTCAAGCCTCAGCTTCGTACCGTAGGACCCAAATACGGTAAGCAGCTTGGCGGCATCCAGAAGACACTTGCTTCTCTGGACGGCAATGCGGCCATGGATGATCTGAATAATAACGGCAAGCTGGTATTTGAAGTAAACGGTGTGACCGTAGAACTGACCAAGGATGACCTGCTCATCGATATGGCTCAGAAAGAAGGCTATGTATCTGAGGAAGACAACAAGATGACAGTCGTTCTGGATACTAACCTGACCGAAGAACTGATTGAGGAAGGTTTTGTATATGAGATCATCAGTAAGATCCAGACTATGCGTAAGGATACAGGCTTTGAGGTAATGGATCATATTAAAGTATCTATCAACGGCAATGAAAAGCTGGCTGCCATCGTTTCCCGTAATCTGGAAGCCATTGCCGGCAAGGTTCTGGCCGATGAAATGCTCACCGACGCAGAGCTTGCTGTTTCAAAAGAATGGAATGTAAACGGAGAATCCGTTGTAATTGCTGTGGAGAAAGCATAAAAATCTGCAAAGAAATGTGACTAATTTTATAGGAAAAAAAGACCGATAGGTACTTTTTTGGCAAAAACTTCACAAAAAGCGGCATTCCCGGCATTTTTGCCTTGGAATGCCGCTCAAAATCTGTTATACTGTTATAGCGAGCACGCATAAAAGAAAAAGTTGCATATGAGAACAAAATAAGGAGGATTTAGTTCGATGGCTTCTGTTACAACAACATCGACAGCAACGGCTAAGACATCATTGACAAATTTAAAATTTGATAAAGAACTGTTTAAACGCAGTGTACTTTACAATGTTAAGACACTGTACCGCAAGACCCTGGAAGAGGCTTCTGCACAGCAGATTTTCCAGGCAGTATCCTACGCGATCAAAGACCAGATCGTAGAGAACTGGATGGAGACCCAGAAGGCATATGAGAAAGAAGACCCTAAGATGGTTTACTATATGTCCATGGAATTTTTGATGGGTCGTGCACTGGGCAACAACATGATCAATCTGCAGGCATATGACGATGTGAAAGATGCACTGGATGAACTGGGACTTGACCTGAACGCGGTAGAAGATCAGGAGCCGGATGCAGCTCTTGGTAACGGTGGTCTGGGACGTCTGGCGGCATGTTTCCTGGATTCCCTGGCTACTCTGGGTTATCCTGCATACGGCTGCGGTATCCGTTATCGTTACGGTATGTTCAAGCAGGAAATCCGTGATGGTTATCAGGTAGAGGTACCTGACAACTGGTTGGTAGACGGCAATCCTTTTGAACTGCGCAGACCGGAATATGCTAAGACCGTTAAATTCGGCGGTTATGTAACCGTTCGTCATGAAAACGGACGCAACTACTTCAGTCAGGAAGGCTATCAGTCTGTAAAAGCCATTCCTTTTGATATGCCTATCGTAGGTTATGGCAATGGTATTGTAAATACCCTGCGTATCTGGGATGCAGAGGCAGTTGAGTGCTTCTCCCTGGATTCCTTTGATAAGGGTGATTATCAGAAGGCTGTAGAGCAGCAGAATCTGGCTAAGAATATTGTAGAAGTATTATATCCTAATGACAACCACTATGCTGGTAAAGAACTGCGTCTGAAACAGCAGTACTTCTTTATCTCCGCCTCCGTTCAGGAAGCAGTGGCTAAATACATGAGAAAGCATGATGATATTCGTAAATTCCATGAGAAGGTAACCTTCCAGCTCAACGATACTCATCCTACCGTAGCAGTTCCTGAACTGATGCGTATTCTGATGGATGAATATTATCTGACATGGGATGAGGCGTGGGATGTAACTACCAAGACCTGTGCTTACACCAACCATACCATTATGGCGGAAGCTTTGGAAAAATGGCCTATCGAGCTGTTCTCCAGACTGCTGCCCAGAATTTACCAGATCGTAGAAGAGATCAACCGTCGTTTCATCCTTGATATTCAGGAGAAATACAATAATGTACCCGGTGTCAATGTACAGGATAAGATCCGCAAGATGGCTATTATTTACGATGGTCAGGTGAAGATGGCTCATATGGCTATCGTAGCAGGTTACTCTGTAAACGGTGTAGCACAGCTGCATACCGAGATTCTGAAGAAACAGGAGCTGCGTGACTTCTACGAGATGTTCCCGGAGCGTTTCAACAATAAGACCAACGGTATCACCCAGAGACGTTTCCTGCTTCACGGCAACCCTCTGCTGGCTAAGTGGGTTACCGACCATGTTGGCAGCGAATGGATCACTGACCTGCCTCAGATCGGTCGTCTGAAGATTTATGCAGATGATGCTAAGGCTCAACAGGAGTTCATGAATATCAAATACCAGAACAAAGTACGTCTGGCAAAATACATTCTGGAGCACAACGGTGTAGAAGTTGACCCCAGATCCATCTTCGATGTACAGGTTAAGAGACTCCATGAGTACAAGAGACAGCTCCTTAACATCCTGCATGTTATGTATCTGTACAATGAACTGAAAGAGCATCCTGAGATGGAGTTCTATCCCAGAACCTTTATCTTCGGTGCAAAGGCAGCAGCCGGTTACCGCAATGCAAAGCTGACCATCAAGCTAATCAACTCTGTAGCTGATGTCATCAACAACGATTCTTCCATCAACGGTAAGATCAAGGTTGTATTCATTGAGAACTACAACGTATCCAACGCAGAGATCATCTTTGCAGCAGCTGATGTATCCGAGCAGATTTCTACCGCAAGTAAGGAAGCTTCCGGTACCGGTAACATGAAGTTCATGCTGAACGGTGCACTGACACTGGGAACCATGGACGGTGCTAACGTGGAAATCGTAGAAGAAGTCGGCGAAGAGAATGCTTTCATCTTCGGTCTGAGCTCTGATGAAGTCATCAACTACGAGAACCATGGCGGTTACAACCCTATGGAAATATTCAATAATGATCAGGATATCCGTAAGGTACTGATGCAGCTGATCAACGGAACCTATTCTCATACCGAGCTGTTCCGTCCGCTGTATAATTCTCTGCTGAATACACAGAGCACCAGCAAAGCAGATACTTACTTTATCCTGAAAGACTTCAAGTCTTATGCAGAGGCTCAGAAGAAAGTTGAGCAGGCTTATAAGAACGAAGCGGGCTGGGCAAGAAGCGCTATCCTGAACGTGGCTTCCTGCGGTAAGTTCACTTCTGACAGAACCATCCAGCAGTACGTGGATGAAATCTGGCATCTGGATAAGGTAGTGTTAAAATAATTGTTAGTAAATGGTAACAGTTCAGTCACGCCATATGCATACGAACTTGTCTGAACTGTTAACAATAATGAGATTGGTAGGAAGTTATGAGGATTCGTCTCGTTAAGAGCGTTCCGGTTCTTCTGACAATGGTTTTCAGTATGCTTTTCCTGGGAGGCTGCAGTGACGGCACCTGGGAAAAGCATATTGTGAAAGAAGAGATTTTTTTGCCGGGGCTGAAAAAAGAGTATGATTTGCTGTTTCTGACAGATACTCATGTTGTAGTCATGTCAGAGGAAGATACGATCCGGGAAAAGGCAAGTGCCGGGGAACGAAAAGAACAGTTTCAAAATGAAGAAGGCGTCTATTCTGCACAGCAGTTCAGTGATTGGATGGATTATGCCAAAGAAATGCAGCCGGATGCAGTACTATTTGGTGGTGATATTATTGATTCTCCATCGGCAGGGAACGTGGCATTTCTGGTGAGTGAGCTTGGAGAGCTGCAGGTTCCTTATCTATATACGCTCGGGAATCATGACTGGACCTATGAATGGGACTATATGACCGAGAATGCAGTGGAAGAGTATTTGCCCAGATTGGAGCAGTTCATGAATGATTCTCATGCATTGCAGAGCCTGGATGTGGGGGAACTGCGTATCATTGCAGTGGACAACAGCACAAATCAGATAGCAGAAGGGATTCCGGAAGAGTATGAAAAGCTTCTGCAGACAGAGCAGAAAGTAATCGTCATGCTTCATGTGCCCCTGATTACACAGTCTGTACTGACGCAGGCAAAGGAAGTCTGGGAAAGCCCGGTGGTACTGGGCGGAGGTAATTATGGCGGCATATATCCCAATGAAACTTCTCAGAAATTTCTGGAACTTACCACAGCAGCCGACAGTCCGGTAGAACTGGTGCTGGCAGGGCACGTGCATTTTTATGATAAGGATTATATTGATGGTGAGAAAAAAGTCCTGCAGATTGTCGGCGCGGCCGGTTATCAGGGACAAGGTATCCATCTGCATCTGAGCTGTGAATAATAAAAGAGCAATCAAAAGTCACGGTTTGAACGAAATTGGAACAGTAATATAATAAATCAGAAAGTAATGCAATTTTTGCAGTAAATAGAAAGCATGATAAATCAGGCACAATAAAGGAGGAACCCCATGATTGAATTATTACAGGGCGGAGCTTATCTGGTAAACGGTACGGAAATTGTACAGGATTCCGGTGAAGCAGCAGCCGCAATCAAGGCCAAGACAGGAAAAGACATTACAAAGCAGGAAGCAGCTAAGAATACCATAGCTTATGGCATTCTGGAATCCCACAATACTTCCGGCAACATGGACAAGCTGAAAATCAGATTTGACAAGCTGACTTCCCATGATATTACTTTCGTAGGTATCATTCAGACAGCAAGAGCATCAGGTCTGACTAAATTCCCGATGCCCTACGTTCTGACCAACTGCCACAATTCTCTGTGTGCTGTAGGCGGAACCATCAACGAAGATGACCATATGTTTGGTTTAAGCTGCGCCAAGAAATACGGCGGTGTTTACGTACCCCCTCATCAGGCAGTCATCCACCAGTTCGCAAGAGAAATGCTGGCAGGCGGCGGTAAGATGATCCTGGGAAGTGACTCCCACACCCGTTATGGTGCGCTTGGTACCATGGCAGTAGGAGAAGGCGGACCTGAGCTGGTAAAACAGCTGTTGAACCAGACTTATGATATCAATATGCCCGGTGTGGTAGGTATCTATCTGACCGGTGAGCCTGTAAAGGGCGTAGGTCCTCAGGACGTTGCACTGGCTATCATCGGAGCTGTATTCAAAAACGGCTTTGTGAAAAATAAAGTAATGGAATTCGTAGGCCCCGGCGTATCCTCCCTGAGTGCTGACTTCCGTATCGGCGTGGATGTTATGACAACTGAGACTACATGTCTTTCCTCCATCTGGAGAACCGATGCAGAGATTGAAGCGTTCTATGAAATCCATGGCAGAAAAGAAGAATATGCAGAACTGAATCCCGGTCAGGTGGCATACTATGACAACATGATGACAGTAGACCTGTCTGCTATCAGACCTATGATCGCTATGCCTTTCCATCCCAGCAATACCTATACCATCGAAGAGCTGAATGCCAATCTGATGGATATTCTGGACGAGACCGAAAAGCGTGCACTGGTAAGTCTGGACGGCGCTGTAGACTTTAAACTGAAAAATAAAGTGGTAAACGGCAAATTCATGGTAGACCAGGGAATCATCGCAGGCTGCGCCGGCGGCGGATTTGAAAATATCTGTGCCGCAGCTGATATCCTGAAAGGTCAGTACATCGGTTCCGATGGATTTACCTTAAGCGTATACCCGGCATCCATGCCTGTATACATGGAACTGATAAGGAACGGCTGCGCAGCTACCATTCTCGAGACCGGTGCAGTTATGAAGACAGCATTCTGCGGTCCTTGCTTCGGTGCCGGAGATACACCTGCCAATAACGCTTTCAGTATTCGTCATTCTACCAGAAACTTCCCGAACCGTGAGGGAAGTAAGCTGCAGAACGGTCAGATCTCTTCCGTAGCCCTGATGGATGCCCGTTCTATCGCTGCAACTGCAGCCAACAAGGGTGTGCTGACTCCTGCTACAGACTTTGACGGCGAATTCGGCAAGTACAAATATCACTTTGACAGCAAGATCTACGCTAACCGCGTATTTGATTCCAAGGGCGTGGCTGATCCCGATGTAGAGATTCAGTTAGGACCCAACATCAAGGACTGGCCTGCAATGTGCGCACTGCCTGAAAACCTGGTACTGCGTGTAGTCAGCGAAATCCATGACCCTGTAACCACCACCGACGAGCTGATTCCTTCCGGTGAGACCTCTTCCTACCGTTCCAATCCTCTGGGACTGGCAGAGTTCGCCTTAAGCCGTAAGGATCCTGCTTACGTAGGCCGTGCAAAACAGATCCGTGCAGCTCAGGAAGCTGTCATGGAGGACAAGTGCCCCATCGAAGCATGTCCTGACCTGGAGCTTCAGAAGGTATGCGACACCATCCGTGCATCCTTCCCTGAAATGGGCAAAGGTAACGTAGGCTTCGGTTCTACCATTTTCGCAGTAAAGCCCGGTGACGGCTCAGCCCGTGAACAGGCTGCATCCTGCCAGAAGGTATTGGGTGGCTGGGCTAACATCGCCAACGAGTACGCTACCAAGCGCTACCGCTCCAACCTGATCAACTGGGGTATGCTGCCCTTCCTCATCGAAGAAGGCGACCTGCCCTTCAAGAATCTGGATTACCTCTACATCCCCGGCATCAAGAAAGCCGTAGAGGAGAAGACCGAGGTCATCAAAGCTTATGTAGTTACCGAAGACGGCCTCAAAGAATTCGACCTTCGCCTCGGCGACCTCACCGACGAAGAACGCCAGATCATCCTGAAAGGATGTCTGATTAACTATAACAGAGTAGATTAATGGGCGAGGCGTCCCTTCGCCGCAAACCCAGAAAGGAAATCCCGTGGAATTTAATAAAACAACCTCCAACCCTATGTTGATGGGCACGATTCAGTTGGTGAAGGCGGACCCCTCTCAGGAACATAAGAATATGTTTATTACGGAATTGATGAAAGCACAGTTCATGGCACCTGTTCTGGTGACTCCCCAGCCGGAAGTGGATGCGGAAGGGAAGGTAAAGCTTGTGCCCGGCAGTAAGGTGCAGTTTCCTATGCTGACAGCGCCCGATGGAAAACATTTCTTTATGGCATTTACGGACAAGATGGAATTTAAGAGCTTTAAAGAGGAAGAGAATGCGCCGTTTTTTGCATTGAATGTAGAAGAATATGCAGGCATGGTGCTGCGTAAGGACAGTCAGGCAGCCGGTGTGGTGATCAATCCGAAAAGTGATAATATGATTTTGCCTAAGGAGATGCTTGCTTCTTTGATGGCAGCTAAGATTGCCAGGATCAAAGCGGAGCAGGAAAAGAAAAATAGCGGGCAGAGCCGGGAGGCAGGCACGAAGGCCTGATGTATTGATTCAGTGCATGCCCAATATGCTTGAGAAAGAACGATTGGATTTATACAATAACAGCCTATCAACAGGAGAAACCTGTTGGCAGGCTGTTATTGTTTACTGTACAAGAAAATAGCGATTCTTTGTAAACATTACCTTATGATGAAGCCACTGATGACAAACGATAACAGACCTTTTTAGCAAGGGGAAACGGAAAGTAATCCGTGCCTCCGCCGTATATAAGCCTATTTGGGTAACTATGTAGATGACTGGCATGATCCAGATGAGTGGCCAACTGCGATAACAATAAATTAATTTTAAACTTTTTGCAATTAAAAACTGGAAAATTTGGAAGTGCAGCCTCGCAAGTGCTATTACATTTGATAACACTTGTGGGGCTGTTATATTACAGAAAATCCAGTCTCTTCTCATGTGTTGTTTCAGATTTTGTATAAATCATCTGTTTTCGGCAAAAATAAGCATAGAAGAAAACAAGGCATGGGTATTTCCCGGGCTGTTTCTGATATAAGGGTGCAATAGGCGTTAAACAGGTGGAATGGAGGAAAAAACATGAGAAGAGACAGGAAAAGTAAGATCAGGAGAGAACGGATGATCATGATTGCATCATCTGCTTTGGTGATGGGAGCATTGACGCTGACAGGGGTTTATGTGAAGAATCGTTCCAATGAAAATGTAGATGACGGATATTCCGTAGATTTCAGCGAGTTGGAAAACAGTGTGGATGATAAGATTAAGGAGATAGAAGAAAACAAGCAGGTAGCGGAGGTACCACAGATAGAAGATGCACCTGTGACAGAGGATGATCTGGATTATGATCCTTTGGCAGCAGGTTCAGCGTTGGTTCAGATCCCGGGATTGACAGATGACGATACGCTTAACGATATCCAGTTGCCGGAGGATGGTGCAATTGCTGAGAATATCGGTAACCCGGAAGAGAAAGACCGCGATGCAGATGATGACGATGAGGAAGATGATGAGGGTGCAGATGACGATGATGACAGCAATCATAGCAGCAAAAAAGCAGATGGCAAAGAGAACGCTGATGCAAAGGGTACAGTCGGTGAGGCAGTGACTAAAAATTTGAACTTTTCTGAATCCCAGGGGTTGGTAAGACCTGTAAACGGTGAGGTTCTGATGCATTACAGTATGGATGCCAGTATCTATTTTGCTACATTGGATCAGTACAAGTATAATCCGGCAGTGATGCTTAGTGCCAATGAGGGAGATGTGGTCAACGTATGTGCAGATGGTAAGGTTGTATCGATTTTTGAGGATGCCAAAATCGGAAATGCAGTGACATTAGATCTTGGAAATGGTTACCAGGCAACTTATGGTCAACTGAAGGATATCCAGGTGACGGAGGGCAGTTATGTGAACAGAGGAGAAACTTTGGCAAGCGTGGCGGCTCCTACAAAATATTTTACCACAGAGGGAACGAACCTGTATTTTCAATTAACAAAGGATGGGGAGCCGGTGAATCCTGAAGGGATGTTTCAGTAAAATGAACTTACGAACATCTCGTAGTTTATAAACTGAGAAGAAAAAAAGCTGGGGCTGTTGCACTAAGTGCGCAGCTCTTTTCTTATGTCCGGTGGCAAACAATAGCTTCCATCCCCTTCCTGTTGAAACTTCAGCAGCTTTTTGATTTTTTATGGAAAGATTTACAGTTGCCCCTTTACCGCAAAGCAAATTTGGTTTACAATGAACGTGACTATCATAGTAATAGATATAGCAGTAAAAGAGGTAAGCGTATGAAAGTAGTAGTATTAGCCGGTGGAACAAGTACGGAAAGAGACGTTTCTTTAAGTTCCGGCAGCATGATTTATAAGGCACTGAAGAAAAATGGTCACAAGGCAATGATTCTGGACGTATATCTGGGATATGAGGGTGACATTACTGATATTTTTGAAAAAAAAGTGGACTGGGCAGCTGAAATCGGAGCAGTATCAGAGAAGAGCCCTGATCTTGAGACAGTAAAAGCAATGCGAAAGGACGGAGGAAAGAGCTTCTTTGGACCTAATGTATTGAACATCTGCCAGCAGGCGGATGCCGTTTTCATGGCGCTGCATGGAGCTAATGGGGAAGACGGAAAGATTCAGGCATGCTTTGAATTGATGGGCATACCCTATACCGGAACAGACTATGTCAGCTCAGCTATGGCTATGGACAAGAGCATTGCAAAGGATATTTTCAAGTCACATAATATCCCCACCCCGGAAGGCATCCGTTTAAGGGCAGGAGAGCAGGAAGAGAGCAAAGTTCCCTATCCCTGTATCGTCAAGGCATGCTGCGGCGGTTCCAGCGTAGGAGTTTATATTGCCAATAATGATGAAGAATATGAAAATGCTAAGGCAGAGGCATTCCGTTTTGACAAGGAAGTGGTAATCGAGCAGTACATAAGAGGACGGGAATTTTCCGTAGGTGTCATGGATGGCAAGGCACTTCCCGTGATTGAGATTGCACCGAAACAAGGCTTCTATGATTATAAAAATAAATATCAGGCGGGTAGTACCGTAGAGACCTGTCCGGCTCAGATTCCGGAAGACAAAACGCTTCGGATGCAGCAGGTGGCGGAAGATGTTTTCAAGGCACTTCGTATGAAAAATTATGCCCGCATGGATTTCATGATGAGTACAGACGGAGAGATTTATTGTCTGGAAGCCAATACACTGCCGGGTATGACTCCTACTTCTTTGCTTCCCCAGGAAGCAGCCGTGCTGGGAATCAGTTTTGAGCAGCTGTGTGAAAAGATACTGGAGTATGCAGTAAAATAAAGAGTAATTGTTAAGCGCCTGCTTTCCCAGGTTAGTTCCATGGGTCGCTTTGGAATGCAGGCGCTTTTGATGAAGGAGATTAAGAGATATGAAACAGATGACTTTATCGAATATTGCAAAAGCCTGCAACGGAGTGTTGGTAGGTGCAGCTGCTGATACGGAGATTACATCTGCTGTACTGGATTCCCGCCGGGTGACGGAAGGTGCTTTGTTCTTTGCCACGATAGGAGAGCGGGTGGACGGTCATCGGTTTATTGGCTCGGTATATGAAAAAGGGGCCTGCTGTGTGGTAACTCAGAAAGAACCAAGCCAGGTTGAAGAAGAGCATGGTGTACCTAAAGAAGTCTGGGGGGCTTATATTTTGGTAGAAAATACTCTGCAGGCACTGAAGGATATAGCAGAATTCTACCGTTCTACCCTAGCAATTCCTATAGTAGGCATCACCGGCAGTGTGGGAAAGACCAGCACTAAAGAGTATATTGCCGGGGTGCTTTCTCAGAAATACCATGTGCTGAAGACGGAAGGCAACTTCAACAATGAAATCGGGGTGCCGCTGACACTGCTTCGCATCCAGGAGGAGCATGAGGCAGCAGTGATTGAAATGGGAATCAGTGATTTTGGTGAGATGCATCGTCTCAGCAAAATGGCTCGTCCTAATATCTGTGTGATCACCAATATCGGTCAGTGCCACCTGGAGAACTTAAAGACCAGGGACGGTATCCTGAAGGCAAAATCGGAGATATTTGATTATATGGCTCCGGACGGGGAAGTCTGCCTGAATGGGGACGATGATAAGCTGGCTACAGTGACTCAGGTAAACGGAAAGGCAGTTCATTTCTTCGGTCTGGGCGGCAATTCGAAAGAAGAGGTGTATGCAACGGATATTGCAAGCAAAGGATTGTTCGGCAGTGATGCGGTATTGCATATGCCGGAGCAGACCTTACCTGTTCATGTTACTATTCCCGGTGTCCATATGGTCACTAATGCAGCTGCCGCAGCCTGTGTGGGACGGCTCCTGGGACTTTCCAAAGAGCAGATTACAGAAGGAATCCGCTCGGTAGTACCGGTCAGTGGACGCAGCAATTTGATTTCTTTGCCCAAATATACGCTGATTGATGACTGCTACAATGCCAATCCGGTGTCCATGAAAGCGGCTATTGATCTCCTTGTTATGGCTGATAACCGGAAGATCGCGATTTTGGGAGATATGTTCGAATTGGGAGCAGATTCCGATAAAATGCATGAGCAGACAGGTGAATATGCCGGGGCGGCAAAGCTTGACCGGATTATCTGTATTGGACCGAGCTCCAGGCATATGTTCGATGGTGCGGTGAAGGCCGGAGCAGGAGATGTGCTTTATTATGAGGATAGAGAAATGTTTCTGCAGGAATGGCAGGAGGAAAAGGAAGAACTCCTTCCGGCAGACAGTACTATTCTGATTAAGGCCTCTCATGGGATGGAATTTGAGAAAATTGTGGAAATGCTGGAAAAATAGAATAGGTAGATAATTATGCTGGCGCTCAGTTAACGGACACCTGGTAAAAATCGTGTGGATTTATGGGCGTTAGAGGAGACAGGGTCACGATTGTTTTGCTGGAGGTATTGGGAAAATCTCTTTGGAAGAAGCTTTAAGAATCACAGGTCTGTGGCGTTCTACGTTCTACAGAAGAGTGAAAGAATATATAAAGTAGAATTAAAGGAAAGAGCCATTGCAGAATGACGATAAGGCAAAATCTGCAGAGGCTCTTTTATATTATAGAAGTCTTATTTTGTAACCTGCGTAGGTGCGCACACATAGACACGTTTATATGCCTTATAGAAAGAAATGTCTATCCGGGTGCATTATGCTGGAGAATTCTGTGTTACAATATCATACTTAAGCGAGAGAACCCATAGGATCCCAAGGCTCCAGAGCAATGGGTTCTGAGTAGTAAGCTGCCAGAACTTCATCAGTTAAATATTTCTTCTGAACAACAATCTGGTACATATACTCATTGAACCAGTCATCGGTCATGAGGTACATGCCCTTAGCCCCGGCATCTTCTCCCCAGCTGTTTTCGACACACCAGCGGATGGGTTCGCCATTTTCTTTCAGGTCTACTCCCTGGAAGACCATTGCATGAGTCATCTGACTGTGATGATAATCCAGACGCTGTGCCTTAGTCATAGGGAAAGTGGTGTCAAAGAGTGCACCGAGATCATAAGCACTTAAATCCATGGTACCGTTCTTTCTATGGCTCTCTTTGCCTACGTCACAGCCAAACCATACGGGCTCGCCGTCTTTCATCTGTGCAATGGCGGCTTTCTTTAATTCCTCAATAGGAAGATTGTCATAACGCACAGGTGTACCGCCCATCACATTGCCCAGATATTTTACCGTATAACTGTGCATATAAGGCTTATCCTTCGTAGGAGCATTGATGATGCTGACATATTCGGTCAAATCTATGCCGATAAATTTTTCATAGAAAGTCATGGGCGTTAAACCGTAATCGCAGATGAAGTTGTTGTCCTTATCGCGGATTTCAAAATCAAAGGTCTCCGGAGGAGTACCCAGACAGATACAGAGCATACGATATACTGTTGCCATCATGGATTCTTTTTCAGCCCGCAATTCTTCCATGGATGAACCTTCTTTTGCCATGGTGCGAAGCGTGCAGGCAAATTCTCTCAGCTTGGTGGTGATGACAGCGTTCATTTCCCCGGTATTGGAGGAAGAGAAGCTTTCAGGCATAGCGCTCTTGGACCTAGCGCTCTACGCGTTTGAAGCGGTGGGTAGGGGGCTTACTTGATTCGGTTAAATAATTATTCAAAGTACTTTTCCTTATTTCGAAAATACGTTTCGGAAATAATTCCCGATACATAAGTGCTCAGACTCTTACGAGTCTCCTTATCCAGTTCTTTCACGTAAATAGGCTTCCCATACTCAAGCACAACGGTAGTCTTCTTAATCTTCGGCAGATGATCCTCAAAGATATCCGCAGCATTCACAAGGGTCATGGGAACGATAGGAACATCGCCTTTTTCTGCAATTTTAAAGCTCCCTTCGTGGAACGGCAGAAAAGTATCAGCAGTTTTATTGCGTGTCCCCTCCGGAAAGATGCAGATAGAGATGCCGCTCTTGACTTTGTCAATCGCTGTCAGGATGGTTTTCAGACCTTCCTTCACATTCTGACGGTCTAAGAACAAGCAGTGCAGATAACGCATCCAGTTGGAGAGCAAAGGATATTTTGCCATTTCTTTTTTAGCCACATAACCGGTAGGTCTCGGTACCCTGACATAGGTCAGCAGGATATCAAAATAGCTGCGGTGGTTGCCCACATACAGAACGGCGGTATCCTTGGGCACATTTTCTTCCCCCAATACAATGACCTTAGTGCCTGCGATACGAATAACCTGACGAAAAGCCCAGTTTACAATGGCAAGAGAGCTTCTGTCCTTCAAATCCTGATTGAATTTACCGACGATCCACTCTGCTACCAGCAAAGGGATGGAAAGTACCAGGAAAAGCACAACAAATATTACAACTAAGAGAAAACGTATCATAAAAATCCCTCCAAAAATCAATTTAAATTGAGCCATACATCTTGATGCCGCTTTAAGCTGTATCTGGATAATGGCAGACAAACTTGTGTCCTTAAGTATAACATATTTGAGAAAATCTGTACATAAAATTAAAACAAACAAATAAATTGTGGGTGCGACTGTATGAAAAAAAGAAACCGGTTCTGGTGTATACTATTGATTGCTGTATTGCTGTGCGGCTGTTCCATGAACAGCGAGGAACGCATTAAATTGAGGGATTTGGATTTTACAATTCTCAGTGAGGAAATGATACCCCAGGAACTTTTGAAGGTAATTGAGGAGAGAAAAGCAGAAAGCTTTAAACTGACTTATAGTGATAAAGAAAATCTGTATATTGTCATTGGCTACGGACAGCAGCAGACGGGAGGATATAGTATTACTGTAAATGAATTGTATCTGACGGATAATGCAATCTACATAAATACCAGCCTTCTGGGACCGGATGCCTCTGAGAAAAGCAAACAGGATCCATCCTGGCCTTATATTGTCATCAAGACCGAACTCTTGGACCAGACGGTGGTTTTTGAGTAACAGTTCAGACTTTTATTTTTCCGGGAAATATGTTATGATAGGCATAAACATATGGGCAGAGCCGTGTGCTCTGCCTGTCACTTGTGCGAGCAACGTGTATTACAGCTCAACCATGGGCAAAATGAACACTGTAATAAGTGCGGAGCGAATTTGACCAGCATACAAGGAGGACCGATTCATGCTACTCATTGAAAACGGCTACATGATAGACCCTAAATCCGGCCGTGAAGGAAACTATGATATTTTGACGGAAAAGGATCAGATTATCAAAATTGGCAAGGGATTAAGGCGGAAAATAGAAGATGACATGCAAGAGAACTTGCAGATTATCGACGCATCAGGACTTCTGGTAGCACCGGGACTGGTAGACGTGCATGTACATTTCAGAGATCCGGGCTTTACCCACAAAGAAGATATCGAGACAGGAGCAAGAGCAGCAGCCAAAGGCGGTTTTACCACGGTCGTTCTGATGGCTAACACGAAACCCTGCGTAGATAATGAAGAGACCCTTGCCTATGTTCTGGAGAAAGGAAAGAGTACAGGAATTCATGTAGAGACCTGCGCCAATGTTACCATGGGCATGAAAGGAACTGAACTTGCTCCCATGGAAGCACTTGCAGGAAAAGGTGCAGTAGGTTTCACGGATGACGGAATTCCCATTATGAATGAGGAAATGGTGCGCCAAGCCATGAGAAAAGCAGCAGCCCTGGACATGCCTATCAGTTTTCATGAAGAGAATCCGAAGCTGATTACCAATAATGGTATCAACCGTGGCAAGGCAAGCGAATTCTACGGAATCGGCGGTTCTCCGAGAGAGGCTGAAATTTCCCTGGTAGAGCGTGATCTGGAAATTGCTCTGGAAACAGGTGCCTGTATCAATATTCAGCATATCAGTACCAAAGAAGCTGTGGAACTGGTGCACCGGGCTAAGAAAAAGGGACACAATATTCATGCAGAGGCTACTCCGCATCACTTTACACTGACAGAAGAAGCTGCCATAGAATACGGTACGCTTGCCAAAATGAATCCGCCGCTTAGAGAAGAAGCTGACAGATTGGCTATCATCGGCGGACTTGTGGATGGCACCATAGATCTGATTGCCACAGACCATGCTCCTCACAGTGCAGAAGAAAAGGCGAAGCCCATTACAGAAGCACCCAGCGGTATTATCGGTCTGGAAACGGCACTTTCCCTGGGAATTACGAAGCTGGTAGATGGCGGTTACATGACTATGAAGCAGCTGCTGACTTTAATGAGCTTTAATCCGGCTGTCATGTACCATCTGAATGCAGGTTATCTGGCAGAGGGCGGCCCGGCAGATTTGATTCTGATTGACACGACCGAAATGAAAGAAGTAGGTGAATATGCTTCTAAATCATCCAATACACCTTTTACCGGTTGGATGTTAAAAGGTGTTGTGAAGACTACCATTTGTGCAGGAGAAGTTGTGTACGAGAAGTAGTATATGATAAGTAGTATATGATAAGTGGTGTAACGGAAGCAGTGTACAACGGGCAGATAATGCCCTGAAAGATAAGCAGATAAAGATAATCATAAATAGGAGAGGAACAAAGAGATGAAACAGAAAGTAACAGCCAAGGTGATTTCCCAGAAAGAAATCGCCCCCAGTATTTTTGATATGTGGATTGCTACAGATTTAGCCGCTCAGGCGCTGCCGGGACAGTTTATCTGTGTCTACCCCGGGAACAAGAGCACACTTTTACCAAGACCGATCAGTATCTGTGAAGTGGCAGAAGACAAAGCTTCACTGCGCATTGTATACCGTATTGCAGGCCAGGGTACTACAGAGTTTTCAAGCTATCAGGCAGGCGAGTCCATTGAAATCCTGGGTACACTCGGTAACGGTTTCCCGGTAGAGAAAGGAGAAGGCAAGAAAGTGTTCCTGATGGGCGGCGGCATCGGCGTACCTCCTATTTTACAGCTTGCCAAAGAGATGAATGCAGACAAGCAGATCGTGGTAGGCTATCGTGATAGTCAGATGTTCTTAAAGGAAAATCTGGAGCAGAACGGTACCGTATATGTGGCTACCGAGGATGGCAGCTTCGGAACAAAGGGAAATGTCATGAATGCAATCGATGAGAATAATTTGGATGCAGATGTGATTTTCGCCTGTGGTCCTATGCCCATGCTGCGTGCAATCAAAAAGTATGCAGAAACCAAGAATATCCCTGCCTATATTTCGCTGGAAGAGCACATGGCCTGCGGCGTAGGTGCCTGCCTCGGTTGTGTGGTAAAGACCAAAGAGGTGGATCATCATTCCCACGTACACAATGCAAGAATCTGTACAGACGGCCCGGTATTTGAAGCCGCTGACGTAGAGATTTAATAGAAAGGGGAATGAAAAAATGAATACAAAAGTAACAATTGCAGGTGTGGAATTTAAAAATCCCGTTATGACAGCTTCCGGAACTTTCGGATCCGGTATGGAATACTCTGAATTTGTAGATTTAAACCGCCTTGGCGCCGTAGTGACCAAAGGTGTGGCTAATGTGCCATGGTCCGGTAACCCTACGCCCAGAGTGGCAGAAGTATACGGCGGCATGCTCAATGCCATTGGGCTGCAGAATCCCGGAATTGACGTGTTCATGCAGAGAGACATTCCTTTCTTAAAGCAGTATGATACCAAAGTCATAGTGAATGTCTGTGGAAAAACAGTAGAAGATTATGTTGATGTGGTGGAAAAACTGGGTGATGAGCCGTCAGTAGCCATGCTGGAAATCAATGTATCCTGCCCGAATGTAAAGGAAGGTGCCATTGCTTTTGGTCAAAAAGCAGATGCTCTCTACAATATTACTTCTGAGTTAAAGAAGCATGCAAAGCAGCCCATCATCATGAAGCTGAGCCCAAATGTAACCGATATTACCGAGATGGCAAGAGCTGCAGAGGCAGCAGGTGCAGATGCCCTGTCCCTGATCAATACCATTACCGGTATGAAGATCGATATCCACAAGAGAACCTTTGCCATTGCCAACAAGACCGGCGGTATGAGCGGTCCTGCCATCAAACCAATAGCAGTAAGAATGGTCTACCAGACTGCTCAGGCGGTAAAGATTCCCATTATCGGAATGGGCGGCATCGCTAATGCCGAGGATGCCATTGAGTTCCTGCTGGCAGGCGCAAGCGCTGTAAGTATCGGTGCTATGAACTTCGTAAATCCTTACACGACTGTGGAAGTGGTAGAGGGAATCGAAGCTTACATGAAGAAATATAGCATAGAAGATATTAACGAACTGATCGGGGCAGTCAAGTAACAACATCTCCGTCATAAATCCCTCCGACCCTGCATATTATTACCATAAGCAGGATTGGAGGGATTTTTTATGGAATTAGTAAAGAAAAACATACATATGGACCGCATCCGCAGTGAAGCGGTCAGTCAAATTACTTTGGAGGATGATCTGAATGTGCCGGACCAGAAGCCGGATGTCAGCTCTCTGAACTTTGAAAACGGGGCAATTATCATCGATGAGATACGGCACGGGACAGATCAGGTGAATGTACGGGGAAGGCTTAGCTTTGACATTCTGTACCACACTGAGGAAGGAGGCAGCAGTCTGATCAGTCTGCAGGGAAAGATTCCTTTTGAGGAAAAAATCAATATGCAGGGTGTTCGCAGTACAGATGATGTGATGGTAGAGGGACAGATTGAGGATCTGAGTGTCAACATCATTAACTCCCGAAAACTGAACATTCAGGCTGTAGTAACATTAAACAGCTGGGTGGAAGAACTGTATGACGAAGAAGCACCCATCGGAATGTACGGAGAAGATGCCGTGGAATATCGAAAGGCACCATTCCCGCTTGCTCAGATTGCAATTAATAAGAAGGACATTTTCCGGGTAAAAGAAGAACTGAGCCTACCGTCCAATTATCCTAATATTTTTCAGATACTATGGAGCAGCGTGAGTCTGGAGGATATGGATTTTCGGGTATTGGACGAGAAAATCAGCCTGAGCGGTGAGGTGCGTGTCTTTGTCCTGTATGAGGGAGAAGGGGAAGAACATCCGGTCAGGACCTTTGAGCAGACCATTCCCATCAGTGGTATAGTAGAATGTCACGGATGCCGGGAAGGAATGGTGGCTGACATCAGAGCCAGCCTGGCTCCTCAGGAGCATGGCCAGCCTTACCTTACGGCCAGACCGGATTTTGACGGAGAAGAGCGCAATATCGGTGTAGACCTTGTGCTGAATATTCTTATGAAAATGTACGAAGAAGAAAGCATAGATATCATTACTGATATCTACGGAGTCACCAAAGAGGTGGAGACAGTGACCAGCCCTTGTACTCTGCGCAGGCTTTTGGCAAGAGTAGGCGGCAAGACAAGGGTGAATGAACGCGTCAGGGCGAGAAGCGGTGGTTCCGGCATTCTGCAGTTGCTTCACAGTGAAGGCAGAGTATCTATCGAAGACCAGCAAGCCGTAGAAGGGGGAATTCAATTAAGCGGCAGCGTGTGGATTCATGTCCTGTACATCACCGGCAATGATGAAGCACCTTACGGCAGCTTCCAGACTCAGATTCCTTTCCGGTATACGTTAGAGGTGGCTGATATGGCGCCTGAGGACATGGGCATGGTCCGCGGAGAAGTAGAGCAACTGCAGGTGACCATGCTGGACGGGGAAGAGATGGATGTGAAGGCAATCCTTTCCTTTTCTACCATTGCTTTCAGGAATGTTCCCTTGAATATGATCCGGGATGTACAGATAAGCGATCTGGATACGGCAGTCTTAGCCAGCCTGCCGGGAATGGCGGTGTATGTGGTCAGACCGGGGGATAATCTGTGGAATATCGGACGGAAATATTATGTGCCGGTGGATACGCTTAGGAGTGTGAACCGATTGGACAGTGATGAACTGAAAGTGGGGCAGAAATTGTTGATCGTGAAGGGCGCGTGATAAGTAATTATATAGCAGCACAGATACCAATTTCATAATAGTGCGAATTAATTTTGCCCGAGGAATGCAGTGATTATGCGGTTCCCCGGGCTTTTTCGTTGTGTTATACCCCAATTTTTACCCCAATAAGGTATTTTAAGTAGGTTATTCTTCCGTCCTTCAATCCGCCGTTACTGCACAAATATCTCGCTGAGAAAATAGGTAAAATAAAAGCCTGCTGCCAGGGAGCTGGCAACAGGACCTTAAATACTATAGATTCAGTTTTGAAAGATTAATGGAGAAGCCAGGATAAAGACCAACCGGAATGCTGTCTGTAAATGAATACGTTGTGGTATCGCTTGCTTGGAAATTCCAAACTGTAATAGTAGTTTTGTCTGGGTCTACAATCCAATATTCACGGACCCCAGCAGTACGATATTTAAATAGCTTAATAAAATAGTCCATTTGCCTGCTGCCTGGAGAAACAATTTCGATAATCCAATCCGGAGCACCCACGCAACCATTATCATTAAGCTTGTTGGAGTCGCAAATAACGCTGATATCCGGCTCAACATAGTTTCTTTCATCTTCATTCAAAAAGACAGCAAAAGGGGCAATGTAAGGCTTACATGAGCCATGATTTGATCGTATATATTCCCGGATTGTTGCGAAAAGTTCTCCGGCAATATCCTGATGTTTCCTGCTGGGTGGTGCCATGTAATATATTTGGCCATCAATCAATTCTGCACGTTTTCCGTCCGGCAAATCATAGATATCATCAATGGTATAAAATTTTTCTTTGGGTAAAGGCATATTAACACTCCTTTCAGTGGTTGTATAAACTATTATGCTTCACGTTCCATTTTTTCATCAATAGCATTTTTGATACTGGACATCCAGAGGGATACGTTTAAGGTTCTCCTTTGCATATTTAAGGTTGTATTGCGTACTCTGGCAGGGGCGGTGTAACCCGACAACGCTAATTGAAAGGGGGACGTCTGTATTATAGCAGATAGTTAACCCTTTCGCAACATGAAAGGAATGATACCCTTATAATACTTGACGAAAGCCTATCCTTTGTATATAATTAAATACAATCTATGTATACAAAATGCAATCCGGGAAGGTAAGAGTATGAACAGTTATCAGATAAAAGCTTATGCAAAAATCAATCTTGGACTTGATGTGGTCAGACGACTGGAGAACGGATATCATGAAGTGAAAATGGTAATGCAGACGGTAGGTATTTACGATGAGTTGACGCTGACCCGTACAGAGGAAGGAATCACAGTTACCACAGACAAGAAAGAACTTCCTATAGATGATAATAATCTTATTTATAAAGCTGCGAAGATTATGATGGAAACATATCATATTGAAGGCGGCATTCACATACATTTGAAGAAGAACATTCCGATCGCAGCCGGAATGGCCGGCGGAAGTACGGATGCGGCTGCTACATTCAAGGGAATCAACAGATTATATGATCTGGATTGTACACTGGAAGAACTTATGAAGCTGGGTGTAAAAGTAGGTGCGGATGTGCCTTACTGCGTGCTGGGCGGAACGGCACTTGCGGAAGGAATCGGTGAGAAGCTGACTTCCCTGAATCCTGCGCCGGATTGTTATGTGCTGGTGGCAAAGCCGCCTATCAATGTGTCCACTAAGTATGTATATGAGCACCTGGATGCGGAAGGAATTGAGGAACATCCCGACATTGACGGTATGGTGGAAGCTATTTGGGAGGAGAGCTTGCAGGGTATCCTGGACCGCATG
The DNA here is from genome assembly GCA_017620975.1 of Lachnospiraceae bacterium. The sequence goes on from JAGAUD010000025.1 coordinate 24,637, forward strand.
GGGAATGTACTGGAAAATGTTACGGAGAAAAAATATCCTGTTATTGCTGAGTTGAAGAATAAGATGAAAGAACTGGGTGCCCTGAACAGCCTGATGAGCGGAAGCGGCCCCACGGTATTCGGTATCTTTATTGATGAGAGAATTGCAAGAGAGGCTTTTGAGGCACTGAAGAAGGAGAAGCCGGAATGTCAGGTTTTCCTGACCGGTTTTTATTGATACAGGAGAGAAAGGTATGCAGGATAATTTACAAGTGAAAATGGACGAATTTTTACCGCTCAGAGATGTGGTATTCAATACGCTCAGACAGGCGATCCTGACAGGCGAGTTAAAGCCAGGTGAGAGACTGATGGAGATTCATCTGGCCAACCGATTGGGTGTCAGTCGCACACCTATCAGAGAAGCCATTCGTAAGCTGGAATTGGAAGGATTGGTAACCATGATTCCCAGGCGTGGGGCAGAGGTCGCTCAGATTACTGAGAAGAGCATGAGTGATGTGTTGGAAGTCAGACGTGCCTTGGACGCTCTGTGTGTGGAACTTGCCTGTGAACGTATCAGTGATGAGGACATCAGGGATTTGAAAGATGCTTGTGATAATTTTGAGCGTGCTGTCCGCAGCAAAGATGCCAAGAAGATTGCCCAGGCAGATGTTGAACTGCACAATATCATTGTAAAGGCTACCGGTAACAGTCGGCTGATTCAGCTGATTAATAATCTGTCGGAGCAGATGTATCGTTACCGCTATGAATATATCAAGGATGCTTCACAGCATGCTCGCCTGATTGAAGAACATCGTATTATTTACGAAAGCATTGTCAGGAAAGATAAAGAGACTGCGTCCCGGGCTGCTAAGATGCATATTGATAACCAGGAGAAAGCCATTATGAAGCAGCTTCGCCTGGAACTCTGATATTTTGTTCTATAGAAATTTGCTTAGAAAGAGTATAGAGTTCAGAAAACAGGCAATAATTTCCATATAAATAAGAATGCAGGCAGAACGGTAATGAGATTTCATGCTTGCAGCTTGAGAATGGGAGTTTATTGCATGAATAAGTTTTTGAAAAGCATTGCCGGAAACTATTGTCGGAATGTGATTTGTACAGGTATGGTATTTATGGCAGTCATGGGCTGGTGGGGTGTATTATATCCTCAGCTTTCATTGAATCGTGACACCTATCGGATTGTTTCGGAGGATGGGACTGTACAGACCGGTGAAGACATGGTAGAATGGAAGTCCGGTGATACTGTTTATATGGAAATATTGAATGCAGAAAGCGGCAGAGTCAGATTTCGAAGTAAATTGTGGGATTGTGCATCAGAACTGATGGAACGCTTTCGTGGAGAATAAAAGAAAAGCTGCGCCTGTTTGCTGACGCAGTGGTACAGAAAGGGAGCGGCTGGAGCAATGAATCAGGACTTGAAACCTGCAGACATAAGTCGTGCGCCAATCGGAGTGTTTGATTCCGGTGTAGGGGGATTGACCGTTGCAAGAGAAATCATGCGGCAGATTCCCAACGAATCCATATGTTATTTTGGAGATACTGCCAGAGTGCCTTACGGGAGCAAGTCCAAAGAGACGGTGACCAGATTTTCCAGGCAGATTGTGCGATTTTTGAAAACACATCAGGTCAAGACAATTGTGGTGGCATGTAATACTGCCAGCGCGTATGCTTTGGATGAACTGGAGAAAGAAACCGATATCCCCATCATAGGCGTGGTAAAGCCGGGAGCCAAGGTGGCTGCCGAAGTCACGAAGAATGGAAAAATCGGGGTTATAGCCACTGAAGCTACCATCGGAAGCCAGATTTATACGCAGTACATAAGGGAAATCAACAGTAGTGCCACAATTTATGGGAAAGCATGCCCTCTTTTCGTTCCGCTTGTAGAAGAAGGGCTTTGGCAGGATCCGGTGACAGATGAAATTGCCAGAAGATACCTGACTGAACTTATAGACAGCGGCATTGATACCCTGATCATGGGATGCACCCATTATCCTTTGATCCGTTCAACCATTGGAAGGATTATCGGCACAGATGTGACACTGGTCAATCCGGCGTACGAGACTGCTTTAGAATTGAAGAACATGCTGAAAGACCGAGGGCTTTTAAATGAAGAACCGCCCAAACTAGGCTCCAATCAGTACCAGTTTTACGTAAGTGATGCGGCAGAAAAGTTCAAGCAGTTTGCCAATTCCATTATCAAGTATGGAATCCTGTCTGCCAAAACAGTGAATATTGAGGAATATTAAAATGACGAAGGATGTGTTACTGGCAATTAAAGGACTGCAGTTTGATGGCTCTGAAGAAGATACAGAGATTGAAACCGTTACGGCTGCGGAATATTATAAGAAAAATAACAGCCATTATGTAATTTACGAAGAAGCCTTTGAAGGATTTGAGGGTACCACGAAAAATGTAATAAAATTCAAGAACAATTCCCTGGATCTGACCAAGAAAGGTCTCGTCAATGTACATATGATTTTTGAAGAGAATAAGAAGAACATGACCAATTATTCTACTCCTTACGGAGATATTCTCATCGGTATCGATGCCAGAAAGATCCGTATGAAGGAGGAAGAAGCGAAGATTCATGTGGATGTGGAATATGCGCTGGAAATCAATTATGAGCATCTGGCTGACTGCCATATCAGTATTGGTATCCAGGCAAAGAGAGAATCTGTGTAACTAAAAAGCTGCTGCTTGAACCGGGTGGATCAGGCAACAGCTCTTTTGTTTTTGAAAATTATTACTTCAAAGGTTTAGCACCGGCTTTTTCCTGAGCCATTTCCAGTGCACGCTTGAAGAACCCTTTCTTCTTTTCAGGTGCTTTGGCAGCTTTACCGTGAAGTCCTTTTACATCCAGAACGTAGATACCGCTGACAACGGCTTTTACTTCTTTCTTGACAGGTACGGATTCAAAAATTTTCTCATCGCAGATCAGGCACATGATCTGAGGACCTACTTTAGCCTTGATGATAGGCAGTTTGGAACCGCGCAGCATCTTGGGAGTCTGGTCGATGACCATCTGGGGGAGACCGGATTCTTTGATTTTCATACGTTTCTTGTCAATGATCAGCATAGAAATGGTCTGTTTGTTGGATTCCAGCATCTCCTGCTGTTCAGCCTGCTTTTTCTGGGCCCTCTTACCGACAAAATACAATACAACGATACCTGCAACAAGTGCAACTAATACACAAATCAATACAATGGTTCCTGTTGACATGGGAAAACCCTCCTAACATAACTATGATGCAAATCTATTGTAACATTGATTGAGATTTAAAGCAATAAAACATTTGACAGAAATATGAGGTTTTTTTTGCTTTTTTGTGATATACTGAAAATAGTGGGGATGTATTTAGCACGGAAGGAGTATAAATGGACGTAATATTAGAAGGTTTAAGGGCAATCGGTGATCTTTTGTTCGGGCATATGCTGTTTTGGAATCTGCTGTTTGCCATTGTTATTGTATTTTTTGAAAGAAGAGAGCCCAAAAGTGTGTGGGCCTGGCTTCTTCTTTTGTACTTTGTGCCTTTCCTTGGGTTTGTATTCTATCTCCTTCTGGGAACAGACATGCATAAAAGGAAAATGTTCCGGATTAAAGAAGTAGAAGATCATCTTAGTGAAGCCATTCGCCAGCAGGAGCATCAGCTGAAGAGCAGGAAATTGGAGGAACTGGATGCCAATATTGCAAGCTATACGGATTTGGTAGTGTATAACCTGGAAAATTGCGGAGCTATGCTGACAGACTGTAATGATGTTGATATTTTTACTGACGGCAATGATAAATTTAATGCATTGATAGAGGATATGAAACAGGCTAAGGAATTTATTCATATCCAGTATTATATTATCAAGAATGATGTGTTGTTTAACAGAATCAGGGAGGTACTGGAGCAGAAAGCCAAAGAAGGCGTGGAAGTCAGGGTACTCTTTGATGCCATGGGATGCCGTTCTGTAAACCACAGTTACTGGAATAAACTGAATGAACAGGGAATCCAGACAGCAGAGTTTTTTCCTGCGCTGTTAAGGAGGCTCCATCTTCGTATCAATTACCGTAATCATCGAAAGATTGTGGTCATTGACAATAAGGTGGCGTATGTGGGCGGCTTTAATGTGGGCAAGGAATATATCGGACTGGATGAGAAATTTGGTCATTGGCGTGATACCCATCTGCGAATCACGGGAAATGCAGTGTTGGGGCTGCAGCTGCGTTTTCTGTTGGACTGGAACTATGCGGCCAGGGAGAATCTTTTTGGAAAGAATAAATACTTCGCGGGCATAGAACCACGCCACAGGGATAACTGTGAGATTCAGATCATCAGCAGCGGACCGGACAACACTCTGCAGCAGATTCGTGACAACTATCTGCGTCTCATTAATAAGGCACAGAGAAGTATTTATATTCAGACACCATACTTTATACCGGATGAATCCGTATTTGACGCCCTGCTCATTGCTGCACGCTCCGGAATAGAAGTCAACATCATGATTCCATGCAAACCGGATCACCCCTTTGTATACTGGGCTACGTATTCTTACATAGGGGATATGGTCAATGCAGGCGCAAAATGCTATACTTACGATAACGGTTTCCTACACAGCAAGGGAATGGTAGTAGATGACAAGGTACTCTGTTTCGGAACCGCCAACATGGACATCCGCAGCTTCGCCCTGAATTTCGAAGTAAATGCAATCATCTACGATGAGAAGAAAGCAAAAGAAATGGTAGAAATATTCCGGGAAGATCTGAAAGTAAGTACCCAAATCACTCGAGATCTCTATGCCCGCCGCAGCCTGGTCATCCGTGCCAAAGAGCAAGTATGCCGATTGATGTCGCCACTTTTATAATAGCTATAGCTGAACGGTAACTATGAATTGGTAACATTATAGCAAAAAGGTCTTTTAAAAAGAACGATTTTATGGTATAAATGTTATTGTATGTCCTTTTAGGGGATTCCGGGAGGATAATTGGATGTTGGGGACAAGGTAACCCGACAACAGATTAGAAATAGAGGAGATTATGAAAATGAAGAAGAAACTGATAATCGGACTGGCGACAGTGATGGTGACAGGTATGCTTGCAGGCTGTGGTTCGGATGGAAGCAGCAACGAAAGCAGTCAGAGCACCGTGGAGAGTGGAGCTGAGAGTACGTCCGCAGATGAGGAAACGCTTCGTGTCAATGTGTCTGATCTGAATACGGCAGATTATGTGGCATTAGGAGAATATAAGAACCTTTCAGTGGCAGTGGCACCCATTACTGTAACGGATGAAGATGTGGTGGCACAGGCTCTTTTGATGTACCAAAACAGTGTTACCTCAGACAATGGTGGTGTTACGGATCGTGCAGTTGCAGTGGGCGATACGGTAATTATAGATTATGAAGGTAAGAAAGACGGTGTGGCATTCGATGGCGGTACTGCACAGGGCGCTGATTTGACCATTGGCTCCGGTCAGTTCATTGACGGTTTTGAGGATGGCTTGATTGATGTTATGCCGGGTGAGACGGTAGATTTGAATCTGACCTTTCCTGAGAATTATGGAAGCACCGACCTTGCCGGTGCAAATGTAGTGTTCACAGTTACGGTACATTATATCCTGCCTGTAGAAATGAAGGATGATGTGGTAGCAGGTTTTGGCGTTGAGGCATATCAGAATGTAGAACAGCTGAATGCATATGTCAGAACGACACTGGAAGAAGATGCACAGTACACTTATGAACAGAATGTACAGGCTGCTTTTGTGAACGCCCTGGTGGAGAATAGTACTTTTCAGGAACTTCCTGAAGCACTGGTAGCTCAGTATGAGGCAATGATTACTGAGGATATGCAAAGGATGGCTTATATGTATGGCATGGATGCAGAGACACTGGCTTATTATTTCAACGGTACAGACCTTGCAACTTATGCTTCGGAATACGGGAAAGCTTCCGCACAGCAGATTCTGGCTGTGCAGGCTGTGGCTGAGAAGGAAGGACTGATGTTGGAGGAAGCTGCGCTGAATGAAAGAATTGAGACACTGGCTATAGAAAATGGCTGGGGCTCTGCAGAAGAACTGCTGGCACAGTATGATAAGGAAGAGTTAAGAGAAAGACTGATGTTCGAGGATGTACTGGAATATCTGGTAAAGAATGGAACTGTAACGGCTGAATAAAAGGCATAATCGGAAATACTTAAGATATAAAACAAGAGGGAAAGCCGCACCGGCGGCAGAACGGAGGAAAACATGGATTTAACAGACATCAGAGACTTATACCGGGAGAGAGAGAAGTATATTGGTAAAGAAGTAACTGTAGGAGGATGGGTAAGAAGCAACCGTGATTCCAAGAATTTTGGATTTATTGTTATCAATGACGGAACCTTTTTTGAGCCTCTTCAGGTAGTATACAGTGACAAGCTGGAGAATTTTGAAGCACTGTGCAAGATGAATGTAGGTGCAGCACTGGTTATCCGCGGAATTATCGTGGAGACACCTCAGGCAAAACAGCCTTTTGAGATGCAGGCAGAGGAAGTGTTTGTGGAAGGACCTTCCGGTGCTGATTATCCTCTTCAGAAGAAGAGACATTCCTTTGAATATTTAAGAACTATTTCCCATTTACGTCCCAGAACCAACACTTTCCAGGCAGTGTTCCGCGTACGTTCTCTGATTGCTTATGCAATTCATACGTTCTTTATGGAGAGGGGATTTGTATATGTCCACACGCCATTGATCACCGGAAGTGACTGTGAGGGCGCAGGAGAAATGTTTCAGGTAACTACCATGGATCTGAAGAATATTCCGCTGACTCAGGATGGAGAAGTGGATTTCAGTCAGGATTTCTTTGGAAAGCCTACCAACCTTACCGTAAGCGGACAGCTGAACGTGGAGACTTATGCTTTTGCATTTAAGAATGTATATACTTTCGGTCCTACTTTCCGCGCAGAGAATTCCAACACCACCAGACATGCTGCGGAGTTCTGGATGATTGAGCCGGAGATGGCTTTTGCTGATCTGAAGGATGATATGGTACTGGCAGAGAGCATGCTGAAATTTGTGATCCGCTATGTATTGGAGAACGCTCCGGAGGAGATGAACTTCTTCAACCAGTTCGTAGACAAGGGATTGATTGAGAGATTAAACCATGTAGTAAATTCCGATTTTGGTCATGTAACATATACAGAAGCAATCGAGATTCTTAAGAAGCATAACGATGAATTCGATTACAAGGTATTCTGGGGCTGTGATCTGCAGACGGAACACGAGAGATATCTGACTGAGAAAGAGTTCAAACGTCCTGTATTTGTAACTGACTATCCTAAGGAAATCAAGGCTTTCTATATGAAGCTGAATGATGATGGTAAGACTGTAGCAGCTATGGATTGCCTGGTACCCGGTATCGGTGAAATTATCGGCGGAAGCCAGCGTGAGGACAAATTGGAAGTGCTGGAGCAGAGAATGGATGAGTTGGGACTGAAGAAAGAGGATTACGACTTCTATCTGGATCTGAGAAGATACGGTTCCGTTCGCCATGCAGGATTTGGTCTGGGATTTGAGCGCTGCGTAATGTATCTGACCGGTATGGGCAACATCCGTGACGTTATCCCATTCCCTCGTACTGTAAATAACTGCGATTTATAAAGAGACTATTCATCAGAAAGAAAGGAAAGGTGTGGTATTGACTGTTATGAATCATCAAAACAAGAAAACATCGGAACGAAAACACAGGATAATTCGCAGTATGACGGCGGTAGGGCTTGCAGCCGCTATAATAGGTGCTTCCTCGGGAGATGTAATGACGGTCAGGGCCACAACTATTTCTGATGTTCAGAAGCAGATTGAGCAAGATCAGCAAAATCTGAATAATATCAAAAATACTTTGTCTGGTCTGACGGAGGAGCAGGAGCTTCTCGAAGAGATGATTGAAGATATAAATGCAGAAATCATCAATATGATGACAAGTATTGGTCTGAAGGAAGACGAGATAGCAGCAAAGGAAACGGAGATATCCGAAAAGCAGATTGATATTGAAGAGGCACAGGCGGATTACAATGCAGCCAAGAAGCGGGAAGAAGAGCAGTATGAAGCCATGAAGATACAGATTCGATTCATGTATGAGAATAATAGTGTATCCACTTTGGCAAAGCTGTTGGAAAGCTCCGGTTTCAGTAACCTGATCAATAATGCGGAAAAAATTGAAAAAGTCTATGAATACAGTAATGATATGCTGAATCAATATGAAGCTACCAAGATTGAAGTGCAGCAGCTGTGGGATCAGCTGGTAATAGACAAGCAGCAACTGGAGTCTGATAAAACGCAGTTGGAGAATGACAGGGCAACTTTACAGACACTGAAAAAAGAACTGGATACTAATCTGGCTGCCAAGAAAGCAGAATCAGCTAATTATGAAGCTGACATTCAGCGCTACAAGCAGGAGGCTGCAGCTGCTCAAAAGAAGATTCAACAGGAACAGAAACAGTTGAAGAAGCTGCAGGAAGAGGAGAAGAAGAGGCAGGAGGAGCTGAAGAAGCAACAACAGCAGCAACAACAGCAGAGTACCTCTTCACCTACCACCAACTCTGCTATCAACGGTAGTTATACGGATACAGGATATACCCAGATTATTGACGCGGCTTCCGGAAGTGATCTTGGCAAAAAGATTGCAAAATATGGTTGCCAGTTCATTGGAAATCCTTATGTACGGGGTGGTACAAGCCTTACCAATGGTGCAGACTGCTCCGGTTTTGTATGGAGGATATATAAAGATTTTGGATATTCGCTTCATCGCACTTCCTATGAGCAGAGGAGTGATGGAACAGAAGTATCTTACGATGAGATGCAGCCGGGAGATCTGGTTTGTTACAGCGGCCATGTGGCAATGTACATAGGCGGAGGCAAGATTGTTCATGCAAGCTCAGCCAAGACCGGAATCAAGGTCAGCAATGTAGGTTACAGATCTATCATTACCATACGAAGAATCATATAAGATGGTAATCTTTGAAAATATCTGATAAAAGTGTCTGAACAAAAATGTCTGATATAATAAACGTCTGATATAGAAATTGTGGCTTCGGAGTGCTGCCGATTTTGTCTGAAAAGGCAAATCACCAGGTATCTTCCGAAGCTTTTTGTCATATAGGTTATTTTTTGAGAAAGGATCGAGAAAATGTTAAAAATAGGATGTCATATATCGTCGGGAAAAGGCTTCCTGGCTATGGGAAAAGCAGCCCGGTCTATTGGTGCCAATACGTTTCAGTTTTTTACCAGGAATCCCAGAGGAGGAGCGGCCAAAGCGCTGGATCTTGCGGATGTGGAGGCTATGAATGCCTATTGTGCGGAGCATAAAATAGGAAATCTACTGGCTCATGCGCCATACACCTTAAATTCCTGTGCCAAGGATGCAGGGCTTCGGGAATTTGCACGCAATACCATGGCAGATGACCTGAGCAGGCTGGAATATATTCCGGACTGTATGTATAATTTTCATCCGGGAAGCCACGTGCAGCAGGGTGCAGAAGTGGGAATTGCTTACATTGCAGATACTTTGAATCAGGTGTTGCTGCCTGAGCAGTCTACCACTGTTCTTTTGGAGACTATGGCTGGAAAAGGCAGTGAAGTAGGCAGGAGTTTTGAAGAACTGCGTCGTATTCTTGATAAAGTAGAGTTGAAGGAGAAAATGGGAGTTTGTCTGGATACCTGTCATGTTTTTGACGGCGGTTATGATATTGTTTCAAATTTAGAAGGAGTGCTGGAAGAGTTTGATCAGATCATCGGCCTGGAAACGCCTAATGAGATGGATGGTTACGCAGCAGAGATTGCATTGCTTCGGGGATTATACAATGAATAAATACGATGTTTTAAAGAAATATTTTGGATATGACAGTTTCCGTCCCGGACAGGAAACGATGATAGATGCCATTCTGGAGGGCAGGGATGCCTTGGGCATTATGCCTACCGGAGCCGGTAAATCTATCTGTTATCAGGTACCGGCACTTTTATTGCCCGGCATTACGTTAGTCATCTCACCGCTGATTTCCCTGATGATGGATCAGGTAAAGGCATTGAATCAGGCAGGAATTCATGCCGCTTTTATTAATAGTTCACTGACGGAGGGGCAGATTCATAAGGCGCTTCAGTATGCTTCACAGGGGCGGTATCAGATTATCTACGTGGCACCGGAGCGCCTGGAGACAGAAAGTTTTTTGAATTTTGCTCAAAATGCCAGGATATCCATGGTGACAGTGGATGAAGCACACTGCATTTCTCAGTGGGGACAGGATTTCAGACCCAGCTATCTGAAAATTGTGCAGTTTATTGAGAATCTGCCGAATCGTCCCATTGTCAGTGCTTTTACTGCTACAGCCACCAGGGAGGTAAAGGAAGATATTATTTGTGTATTGGGTCTTAGGAATCCTGAAGTACTGATTACGGGCTTTAATCGGGAAAATCTTTACTTTGAGGTACGCCATGTGACTAAAAAAGATGAGCAGTTGTTGGAATACGTGACCACACATAGCAGTGACAGTGGAATTATCTATTGTGCCACCCGCAAAAATGTGGAAAACGTCTGTGCATTTCTTGAGGATATGGGGATAGATGCCACCAGATACCATGCCGGTCTGACTGCAGATGAAAGAAAACGCAACCAGGAAGATTTTATTTACGATGTAAAGCCGGTCATGGTAGCCACCAATGCCTTCGGTATGGGGATTGACAAATCCAATGTGCGGTACGTGATTCATTACAATATGCCCCAGAGCCTGGAAAACTATTATCAGGAGGCAGGGCGTGCCGGTCGTGACGGGGAGCCTTCAGAATGCATTATCCTGTACTCACCGCAGGACGTGGTCACGAATCAGTTTTTGATAGAAAACGGCAGGGATAGTAGGGAGATGAATCTTGAGGATCGGGAGCTTATTCTGGAAAGAGACCGGGAGAGGCTTAAGAAAATGACCTACTACTGTTTTACCAATGATTGCCTGCGGGATTATATCCTCCGCTACTTTGGGGAGTACGGCAGCAGCTATTGCGGAAACTGTGCAAACTGCCGCAATCAGTTTGAAACTGTGGATGTGACGGAGATTGCCCATATATTGATGGTGTGTGTACAGTCCAGTCATCAGCGATATGGCGTCAATGTGATTCTGGATACGGTTCATGGAGCCAATACTGCCAAGATTCGTGGATATCACATGGATCAGAATCCCTGTTACGGCAAGCTTGCCAAAGTGAAGATACACAGGCTGCGTAATATTATGAATTATCTGCTTTTGGAGAATTATTTGACTACGACCAACGATGAATATATTACAGTGAAACTGACACAGCGTTCCCGCGCAGTACTGGAAGAAGGGGAAAGAGTCATTATGAAGATGGTGAAGGAGCAGGAGCTGGCAGCCGGAAGCAAAGGCAGCAGTAAAGGAAGCGGCAAGGCGGCCGGTCTGGCTGACCTGGACGACCGGGGAAGAAAGATATTTGAGAAGTTGCGGACGCTCCGCATGGAAATCGCCAAAGAAGAAAAAGTACCTCCTTACATTGTTTTCTCTGATAAGACATTGGTGCAGATGTGTATTGTGCATCCGATTGACAAAGAGTCAATGCTTCGGGTATCAGGAGTCGGCGAGTTCAAATATGGAAAATATGGAGAGAGATTTCTAAAGTGTATTTTAGGAGAGATTTGAGTGCTACTGCCTGCCACATAATTCGAAAAGCGTGGCAAGTACTCTTTCACTGTTTCGGCTATGTGAACGGTAACGTCCTAAAAATTTTTGTGTTTATGTCATTTTGTTGTAGATTTTGTCGAAGTAAGGTGATAAACTGATTGTGTAGTTAACGAGAAGAAAAGTATGGCAATTACGAGAAACATAGGAAAACGGCTGAATCAATATGTCCCGGACGGTGCGCACAGAGCTTTGAATGACTGCAGGATGAATCAACAGATTTACGAACAGATGGGAAAATTAATAGGCAATCATCTGGCACGGAAGCAAGAGGAACCTGTTGTCCGCTGTGCGGAAGTGAACTCATCAGGCGAAAGGGGCGTTACGGCGAATTTTATGGTTGCAGCGGCTTTCCGGGATGTCGATTTACCCGAAACGTGTAAAATGAATGAATGTTGCAGGCAAATATGGTGATTTCAATGAAAAAACAGGAGGGTTATGCTAGGGAACACTGAAATGGAACACTACCCATCCATTGATATGGTGAGATTTGGTACGAAGCTGAAAGAAATCTGCGAAGAACGCAATGTGTCAGCCAATGATTTGAAAGATTATCTGAACCTTAGTTCTATACAGGCTGTCTATATGTGGTTTCGAGGTCAAAGGCTGCCCAATATAGATAATCTTTATGCAATCAGCCGATATTTAGGGGTGCGGATGGATGATCTGATCAACAGTGAAAGAGAAGAGAATGCAGCTGTAATTATGCAGGAGGAGTCTCTTTCGGATCATGGAAAGCGGGTATTGTTCTACTGGAAAAGATTACCGAAAGACAAATAACTACATATTATAACATATTTTTTCCCGCTTGTCATTAAACACGCTGTTTAATGACAAGCGGGATTTTTTGTGTTATAGTCCTATATAACAACAGTTGTTATAAAATATCTTACATTCAGAACGGCCATTTCGGCTGAATTTCCCCGGCTTTTTTATGGTGAGTTTAACAAATACTGTAGTCGCCAACTATAACCGGAAAGGAGGAGCATTAGTGATGCTTTGCCGGCAGAGCATCATATTTTCGACAGTAATCCGGGGATATCTTGAGTATCTCAATCTAATTCCAATGAATTCAGCGCTGTACAATGTATACAGCCGATAAAATTAATGAAAATAAAGGAGAAATTACCATGACATACGAGGAATTTAAAGGCGAATTATTTCGCATTATCATGCAGCAGGAGGTGGCAAAGGGCAAAAAGGTAATGCTTCTTGAAAGAGGCTTTACTACCAGAGATCCCCACATGCTCAGCATGATACGTTACATTAATAAAGTAAACTTCGGAAGGGAGGATAGTGTTGTACGCGCTGATTACATTCATGTGGTTTGGGGTGAAGGCAATGTCCGCGGCATGATGCACTGGAGCGTGAGAGAATATTTTGAAAGATATAAGAAGGAAAGCTGGGAAGGAATTCTTCCTGAGCTGCTTGTCAAGATTCAGAATGCCGGTCAAAGCATGGACTGGCTGCATTTGGAAAACGGTGGATACGAACTCTGTAAGAGCAGATTGATTATCCGCCCAATTAATTATGATCGTAATAAATATGAACTGGAGAACTGTGTCTATTGGCGCTTTGGAGATATTGCCCTGACATTATATGGAGTGATATCCGATGATGATGACGATTATGTGACAATGAAAATAACACGTGCTTTAATAGAAGATTGGGGCATCAAAGATGAGTTATTGCTGACCAATGCACTTAGAAATACATTTATTACCATGCCTCCCAGACTTTATTATTGTACTGACTTAAAGCGGAAGCATGCACGCTGCGAGGGCATTTTTATGCCCGGTGAAGCTGTTGACGAATCCCAGCTTTTTCAGATACACCCGGAAAATCAGTTGGAAGGCTCTCTGGGATATCGCCTTTCTACTACCAGAGGACTGAACGGGGCTGTTGCTCTTTTCTATCCCGGTGTGCAGGAGCGATTGGCAGAGCTTATGGGCGGTGATTATCTGGTAGGCTTTACAAGCATTCATGAAGCAATCATTCATCCGGCAGGGCTTCAGAATCATGAGAACATGAGAGAGTCTATACATGATATCAATGAGGTGTTTCCGAGGGATGAAATGCTGAGCAGCAAGGTGTTTCGTTATAATGCGGATAAGAAAGAGCTGATGGAGTTATGAAAGATGATGAGGCTTTGTACCGGTGAATGTGGAGAACAAGCAATCGAAGCATAATGGAGAAGGAACATATATTGCTTCTATATATGCCTTCTCCGTTCCGTTAAGACTTTATTAATAAGGTGGGGTATCGTTGGTATTGCACACGGTAGGTGCGGTGCCATAAACACGTTTATACGCTTTATAGAATGAAAAATCTGAATATCCTGGATACCATCTGGGCAATGGTGCTGCCGGGGGCTTTAAGCGTCTACAATATGATTGTGGCAAGGACTTTTATACAGAGTAATATACCGGGAGAACTCCTGGAAGCTGCACAGATTGATGGATGTGATGACACGCGCTTCTTTTTTTAGATGGTTTTACCTTTGTCGAAAGCGGTAATTGCAGTATTGACATTGTGGTATGCGGTGGGGCACTGGAATGCTTACTTTAATGGTATGTTATACCTGAAGGATAAGGAATTGTATCCAATGCAGCTGTTTCTAAAGGAAGTTCTTGTTCAGAGTACATTTTCCGCAGAATATCTGGAACCGGAAGTGGCAGAGCAGTTGAGAAATATGCAGCTTCTGCTGAAGTATTCCCTGATTGTGATTTCCTCCGCTCCGCTGATGGTCATTTATCCATTTATTCAGAAGTTTTGTTAAGGGCGTTATGATCGGTTCCGTGAAGGGATGAGTGCGCCCTGAAAAGGGCGCAGTCTGGCAAAGATGGAATCGTGTATTCCTACGGAGCGATCGTTCAGGGAAGGATCTGCGTTGAGCTTAGGGATCGGCCGTATGGAAAATCAGTCCGGATCCGGTGTGTTATCCCACCAGACAGAGTGGAACTGATCCGCCGGGTCTTGCCGTCTCTTGTAATTGGAGAAAAAACGAGGAATAGGCACAGGCCGTGAGATAAACTGCTCACGGCCTGTAATATGTGGGAATGCATCTTTCATCAGCATATGCTGTGAATTCCTCAAAAACCTTATTTAAAGGTTAAAGAAATTTTATGTCCAAATTCCAAGAAAATGATAAGAATCCAAAATAGTGTTTCTTTATAATGATGTCCTGAAAAGTGTATACTTGGATTAGAGATCGATTAGAATAAGGGGCTGAAATGATAGGAGAAAAAATAAATGCCAGAGATTCAGTCTTTCAATCAAATTACCACACGTCTTTCCGATTTTAAAACAGCAGCTACGGTAACTACCTGCATCAAACAAAAATTTGGCGATATGCTCAATCCTTTGCAGAATGACTCATTTATCGATATTGTAAAAGTGGATATGAATAAGGCAAAGGGATTGTATATACTTACAGAATATCTTGGTGCCGAATATGACGATGTTATTGCTGTTGGTGACAATATAAACGATAGTGATATGATAAAAGAATTCAAATCATATGCAATGGAAAATGGTGTTGATGTCATTAAGGAACTTGCAGATTATGTAACCCCTGGAATTACTGAGTTGATTGAGAAAGAATTGGTGCATTAAGTGGCTAAATACCGTGTTTCAATTTGAAGTGAAAACCGATAACGGTTTAAGCTATAACTATGAAGAAAAAGGAGAAAAGTAGTTATGAAAAAACTAACACAAACACTTTCGCTTATGTTGGCCTTGGCAATGTTATTATCCAGTGTGCCAGTATATGCGGAAACAACATCCGGTACCGAAGGAGAACAAAATACCACCGTTAACTACATGTTTGGCACAAACGAATCTGCCTATGCTACAGATATCGAGTATGTTGCCGAACTGGGTGATGGAGCGAGTACTGAGGGTCTTTATGTAACAGGCGGTAAAGGCTTTTATACTTCACCGGATGGTATCAACTGGACAGCACGGACAGAGGGAGCGGAGATGATGCTTGTTCAGGAAGAAACCTATGGTTTTACTTATGGAGGACCGGTGAATAACAGGTATTTCCTGATAATTCCGGATACCACATCTTCAAACAAAGCACTTATCATGAATCAGGCTATGACGGCTGTAACAGAGGTGTACACCTACACAAATATCCAGGCAGAGGAGGGTACTGAAGATGTCACCACTGCATTACACTTAAAGGGTGTCATTGAATGGGATTCTTATTCAGGCAAGTTCTGGTGTGGTGCAGCTCTTGCAGACGGTACCAAGGCAGGTCTTTATTACTCTGACGGTACTTACACACAGGATGAAACCAGTGGGCAGTATCAGATGATA
>JAGAUD010000026.1 GCA_017620975.1 Lachnospiraceae bacterium
CCCCCCTCAAGATGAGATATCCCAATACGTAAGACCCCTTGAAGACGACAAGGTAGATAGGAATAAGGTGTAAGCACAGTAATGTGTTCAGCTGATATTTACTAATCGGTCGAGGGCTTATCCTGATGGCTGGAAAGTGAAGTAAATTTCACAGATAGGTTACAGAGTCTTGTAAGATTTAAGAGTTCAATGTTCGGTTTTGAAGGTATAAACAGTTTTGAGAGTAGCGAAGGCTGCTCTTTTTTCTTTATAGGAAAGACCGCCTACGGTTCTCGTATATAAAGACCGCCATACCGAATCATTTTATAATGTTATTCAGGGATGTGGCGGATGAATATAGGCTAACAAAAATTAAGTCGCGTCACTGACGAGGTAGAAAGCTTAAATCCAACAGTTATTTCAGAATGTTTCTTAGATTTGACCAAAGCACTTGCAACTTTTAACAGAATTGGTTTAAAATAAGAACCGGCACAGGAAATTTAAAATAAAAAGCATCACCCGGTAAGGACAAGTTCCTGCGCCGGTGATGCTTTTTCAATAAAGAAAAGGAGGGCCAGCAGGTTATGCGGCCTGCTGGCTGTTATGAAAAGAAAAAGTTTATATAAAAAAGGAGTTTGCTTGTTTCTATGATTTTATCTTACAGGATAATTGTGACCACAGTATAAAGAGATTTTGAACAAATTGTGTAATTTTGTTAATAATATTCTATGGTCTGGAGAGTAATCAGAATTCCGTCTGCAATAGCCCGGGCTATGTCGTAAAAGCGCTCGTCAAACAACAGATTATCCTCATCGTTGTTAATAAAACCCACTTCTACCAGCACTGCAGGCATCTGCGTACTGTTTAATACCACAAGGTTCGGCCGTTCTTTCACTCCCTGATTCACAAAGCCTATCTGCTCCAGTTCTGCATTGATATTATAGGCCATTCTGGCCGCTTCCCCATATAAATTGTAAACAAGAGATTCAATCCCGGTGTATTGATTGGGATAAGGGCTGGAATTACGGTGGATAGAGACGAAATAATCCGCATCGACCCGGTTGCCTTCCTGAGCTTTTTCATAGGGGGACTCGTATACATCGGCTGTGCGGGTATAATATACGTCTACGCCGTTATTTTCCAAAATAGAGCCGATGGCCATTGTCAGGGCAAGGGCATCATCTTTCTCCTGGCGGCCATTATAGACTGCACCCGGGTTGGCGCCTCCATGCCCGGCATCTAGGACTATCAGTGCCATAAGTATGCTCCTGTCTTTTTATTTATCATATGAAAAAATGAAGAAAATGTGAACAGATTGTAACTACTTTACTTAAAACTTACAAACAAATTACGCAAAAGTGATATTTTCATCTTTCTTTTCATGGTACGATATTTTACGTAAAGAAGATGATTAAACATTGAAGAAAAGAAAGAGGAGATTAAATTATGAAAAACAGATTAACTAAGGTATTGGCATTGATTGGTGCATGTGCACTGACAGTAGGATGTATGACAGGATGCGGAAACAGCAATAACACACAGAGCAGCGCAGAGAGCTCCGTGGAAAGCTCCACAGTAAAAGACACCGTAGTAGAAAATTCTGCAGCAGGAAGTTCTGAAACAGAAAGCTCTGCAGCAGATAGCGATACTGAACTGACCGGTTCCATCACCATGATCGGTTCTACTTCCATGGAAAAGCTGGCAAACGCTCTGGCTGAGACATTTATGGAAAAGAATCCCGGTGTCACCGTAAGTGCTGAATTCGTTGGTTCCTCTGCAGGAATAGAAGCAGTACTGAATCAAACTGCTGATATCGGTAACTCATCCAGAAATCTGAAAGACGAAGAGAAGCAGAACGGTGCAGTAGAAAATGTCGTAGCGATCGATGGTATTGCAGTATGTGTGGATGCTTCCAACACTGTAAAAGACCTGACCAAAGAGCAGTTAGCAGATATCTATACCGGTAAAGTGACTAACTGGAAAGATCTGGGCGGTTCTGATACCCCTATCGTAGTTGTAGGCCGTGAAGCAGGTTCCGGTACCAGAGATGCTTTTGAGGAACTGGTTGGTGTAAAAGACGCATGCACATATGCAAACGAGCTTGACAGCACCGGTGCAGTCATCGCAAAAGTAGCATCTACGCCCGGAGCAATCGGATATGCTTCCCTGGATGCTGTAGATGACTCTGTCATTACTGTTGCACTGGAAGGTGTAGAAGCTACTGCTGAGAACATCAAGGCAGGTAACTACTTCCTGAGCAGACCTTTCGTAATGGCTACCAACGGAGAAATCGAAGCACAAAGCGAACTTGTAAAAGCATGGTTCGAGTTTGTGCTGGGTGAGGAAGGACAGTCTGTAGCAGCAACTCTTGGTCTGATCACCATTGACTAATAAGGAATAAGGCGATGAAAAATGAAACACACGCTTCTGTGATAGGCAATCGAAAGAACAAAGCGGTGGTGGAAACTGTGGCACAGATAATCTTCACTATTTGTGCCACCTTCGCTATCCTGGCGGTAGCGTCCATTACCATATATATGATCGTAAGCGGTACTCCTGCTATTTTCAAAGTGGGACTGAAAGAGATTTTGTTCAGTACGCAGTGGAGTCCGGCTGCTAAAACAACAGAACCAAGTTTTGGTATTCTCTGGGTTATCCTGACTTCTATTATCGGTACCACCCTGGCTATCCTGATTGGAGTACCCATTGGCATTCTGACGGCGGTATTTCTGGCGGAAGTGGCGCCAAAGAAACTGGCAGCCATAGTAAAACCGGCAGTGGAGCTTCTGGCAGGGATTCCTTCTGTTGTGTACGGGCTTCTGGGAATCTATCTGTTAAGTCCGCTGATGTATAAGCTGGAACTGGCTGTGTTTAAGGGTTCAGGGACGCATCAATTTACCGGTGGAGCTAACCTATTATCTGCGGTCATTGTATTGGCAATCATGATTTTGCCTACTGTAATCAATATCAGTGAGACTGCCATCAAAGCAGTACCATCCCACATAAAGGCTGCTTCTCTTGCGCTGGGGGCTTCCCATATTCAGACGATTTTTAAGACTATTTTACCGGCAGCCAAATCCGGCATTGTGACAGCAGTTGTACTGGGAGTGGGAAGAGCCATTGGAGAAGCCATGGCTATCACATTAGTATCCGGGGGCGGCGTTAATGCACCATTGCCTTTCAATTCTGTACGTTTCCTGACCACGGCCATTGTCAGCGAAATGGGGTATGCCCAGGGAACACATCGTCAGGTGCTGTTCACTATCGGGCTGGTACTGTTTGCATTTATCATGGCAATCAATATTATTCTAAACAAGATTCTGAAAGGGGTCAAAGATGAATAAAAAGTTTCGGGTGAGTGATTTCTTGTTAAGGCTTGCAATTTACATATCTGCTCTGATTGCAGTGCTGATTCTTGTGGGAATCATCTGCTATGTCTTTGTAAGAGGAATCGGAACGGTGAACCGGACATTTTTAACGACGGTTACCAGTGCCATCAAGCAGACAGTGGGTATCGCAGGCAATCTTTTGAATACACTTTATATTATTATTATCACTCTGTTGATTGCTACACCTATAGGAGTGGGTGCTGCAATTTATTTAAATGAATATGCCAAGCCGGGAAAACTGGTATCTATCATTGAATTTACTACGGAAACACTTTCCGGTATTCCTTCCATTATATTTGGTCTGTTCGGAATGATCTTTTTCGGAAATACCCTAAAGTTGGGATATTCTATTTTAACAGGTGCATTTACATTGACCCTGATGGTATTGCCTCTTATCACCCGCAATACCCAGGAGGCACTCCGTACTGTGCCGGATTCCTACCGGTCAGGTGCTCTGGGAATGGGAGCCACGAAATGGTACATGATCCGTACGATCCTGCTTCCCTCTTCCATGTCAGGTATTGTAACGGGCATCATTCTGGCAATCGGAAGAATCGTGGGAGAATCGGCTGCACTGCTCTTTACGGCAGGCAGCGGATATCTTCTGCCTAAATTCGCAGACAGCCTTACTGAGAATATTAAGATTCTCGGTCAAAAAGCGCTGGATCCGGGAGGAACCCTGACAATTGAACTATATCTGCAGATGCAGAAAGGAAAATATGATACTGCGTTTGGTATTGCCTGTGTACTGATTGTAATCGTACTGGTAATCAATCTGCTGACCAAGATAGCGGCAGACAAATTGAAACCGGTGAAATGATAAAGCAACCCGGAAAGGAAGTAAGAGAATGGAAAACAGTAAGATATCGGTGAGGAATCTGAATCTTCACTATGGTGATAATCACGCATTGAAAAATATAAATATGGACATCAGAGACCATGCGATCACAGCCTTTATCGGTCCCAGCGGTTGTGGCAAATCCACTTTTTTAAAATGTCTGAATCGAATGAATGACCTGGTGGAATGTGCCAGAATCGAAGGTCAGGTATTGCTTGACGGAGAAGATATCTATGACAAAAGAGTAGATACTACTCTGCTTCGCAAAAAGGTGGGCATGGTATTCCAACAGCCCAACCCGTTTCCCATGAGTATTTACGATAACATAGCTTACGGTCCCAGGATTCACGGCATTAAAAATAGGAGTAAGCTGGACGAAATCGTAGAAAATGCCCTGAGAGGGGCCGCCATTTTTGACGAAGTTAAGGATAGATTGAAGAAGTCAGCCCTGGGACTTTCCGGCGGACAGCAACAACGACTGTGCATTGCCAGGGCGTTGGCTGTGGAACCGGAAGTGCTTTTGATGGACGAGCCTACATCGGCACTGGATCCGATTTCAACACTAAAAATAGAGGAATTGATGGAGAGCCTGAAAGAGAAATATACGGTTGCAATTGTGACTCATAATATGCAGCAGGCAGCCCGTGTGTCAGATGATACAGCCTTCTTCCTGGTAGGGGAAGTGGTAGAATTCAATTCTACGCAGGAGATTTTCTCAAGACCCCAGAATAAGAAGACGGAAGATTATATTACCGGTCGATTCGGTTGATGGATATAAAGGAGAGCGAATATGGCACCCAGAATTTTATTTGAACAGGAACTGGAATTGCTTAAGACAAAAGTTGCTGAGATGAGCGAGAGAGCAGAAAACAGTTATTATAAACTTCTTGCAGCGGTAAAGCATAATGATAGGGAGATATTTACGCAGCTTCTGGACAATGACCGCCATATGGTGGATATGCAGAGAAGCATAGAGGCGAAGTGCCTTACACTTCTTACCAGGCAGCAGCCGGTGGCACGGGATCTGAGGATTGTCTCCGCTGCACTTAAGGTAGTCACTGATATTGAAAGAATCGGAGATCACGTAACAGATTTGGCCGAGCTTTTCTTACGTATGGAAGAGGATTTCCTTCTGAAGGAGAAGGCACCTATACTGGCGGGAATGATGAATGAAACAGGCAAAATGCTTCGTGCAGCAGTAGAGGCTTTTGTCAATGAGGATACGAAAGCCGCAGAGGAAGTAATTAATCAGGATGATGTCATCGATGACTATTTCAATCAGGTGAAGAATCAGCTGATTCAGGATATCCGCACACAGAATCCCGATGCAGATAAAGTAGTGGATTTTTTGATGATGGCAAAGTATTTGGAGAAGATAGGAGACCATGGTGTAAATATCGCACAGTGGGCCATCTTTCAGAAAACGGGAGACATTGAAGATGTTCGTCTGCTTTAATAATGTATTTTTTTCCATAAAGTGAATATACTACCTTTGAATGAAAAGGAATTCGTGAATTGAGGGTAGTGTTTGCCTGCTTGACTTTACATAGATTTTACATAAAGATGCTTTTAGTTTTTACAAAGGTAAGGTATGATGTGGGTGTATGCGTGAAAATTACTTTGTTATGAGGAAAAAAGAGAGGAAAAGTTATGGATTTCTTTGATGTGTTAACGATGGTAGGTGGCCTGGCATTGTTCTTATACGGGATGAATCTGCTGGGAGACGGTCTGGCCAAGGCATCCGGAGGACGTCTTGAAAGTATTCTGGAAAAGCTGACCAATAATCCGCTTAAGGCAGTTCTGGTGGGAGCCGGTGTAACTGCTGTCATTCAGTCTTCTTCGGCTACAACTGTTATGGTAGTCGGTTTTGTTAACTCCGGTATCATGAAGCTGCAGCAGGCAGTGGGCATCATCATGGGTGCTAATATCGGTACGACTGCTACTTCCTGGATCTTAAGTTTGTCCGGAATTGAGAGCGGTTCCTTTTTCATGAAATTGTTAAAGCCCACATCTTTTTCGCCGGTACTGGCAATTATAGGTGTGGCTATTATCATGTTTTCTAATAAGGACAAATTGAAGAATGTAGCTACGATTTTAATTGGATTTGCCATTTTGATGTTTGGTATGGATACCATGAGTAATGCTGTAAAGCCACTTGCTGATGTGCCGGAATTTACCAGTATCCTGACCCGGTTCTCCAATCCCATCTTAGGTATGCTGGCCGGTCTTGTCCTGACTGCTGTCATCCAGTCTTCTTCGGCATCTATCGGTATTTTGCAGGCACTTTGTGTGACAGGTGCAATCTCATACAGCGCTGCCATTCCTATTATCATGGGACAGAATATCGGTACCTGCGTAACCGCTATGATTTCCGGCATAGGCGCAACAAAAAATGCAAAAAGAGCTGCACTGGTACACTTGTATTTTAACATTATTGGTACTATACTGTTTATGGTAGTATTTTATGCTGTCAATGCCGTTTATCCTTTTGGATTTATGGAAATAGCTGCCGATCAGAAAGGAATAGCAACTGTTCACAGTGTATTTAATGTAGCTGCAACGATTTGTCTGTTACCTTTCTCGAATCTCCTGGTTAAGCTGGCATGCCTGACCGTAAAGGAGGAAGAGGACAAGCCCGAGGAACTGCTTGGTACATCTACTGCTTTGAATCTGCTGGATGCCCGCTTCCTGGAGATTCCTTCCTATGCAGTGGAACAGAGCCGTAATGTAGCTATTACTATGGCTGAACTTGCAGAGGAAGCTATGAATCTGTCATTGGAACTGATCGGAAAATATAATAAAGAAAAGGCTGACAGAGTTTCACAGCTGGAGAAAGAAGTGGATCGGTTTGAAGATGAACTGGGTACTTATCTTGTGAAGCTTAGCTCTAAGAATCTGTCAGAAAAGGACAGCCATACCTTATCGGAAATCCTTCACTGTATTGGTGATTTTGAGAGAATTTCCGATCATGCATTGACCATTAGGAATGCAGCAGAAGAGATGCATTCCAAGAAACTGAAATTCTCTGACAAGGCACAGACTGAACTTGAGACACTGGGACGTGCTATTCATGATATTTTAAAGATTACCATGCTGAGTTTCTCAGAGGAAGATCTGGAGCTTTCCAAGCAGGTAGAGCCGTTAGAAGAGGTTATTGATGAGCTGAACATGGAAATCAAGCAGCGTCACGTTAAGAGGCTTCGTAAGGGAAAGTGTACAATTGAACTGGGATTTATCCTGTCTGATATCACTACGAATCTGGAGCGGGTATCTGACCATTGTTCCAACATTGCAGTGTGTCTGCTTCAGGTAAGTGAGGATGAGTATGAGACTCATGCATACCTGGGCGAAATGAAGCAGGAGAGCAATGTGGAGTTCCAGGGCAAGGTGATGGCCTACAGGGAGCGTTATCAGCTTCCTTGAGGAAAACAGGCACTTAAGGAAAGCAAGAAAGGGTGAGTATATGGCTCTGATATACGTTGTAGAGGACGATAGGAACATTCAGGAGATTGAAGAGTTTGCCCTGACCAATGTGGGGTATCAGGTTCAGGGCTTTGAGTGTGCAGGAGATTTTTATGCAGGTCTGGAGAAAGAGATTCCGGACCTGATTCTGCTGGATGTTATGCTCCCGGATGAAGATGGGCTGAATATTGTCAAAAAGCTCAGGACACGCAAGGATACAGTGACCGTACCTGTTATCATGGTTACAGCCAAGACTACAGAGATAGATAAAGTAAAGGGACTGGATATCGGTGCCGATGATTACATGACCAAGCCTTTCGGTGTCATGGAACTGATCTCCAGAGTAAAAGCCATGCTCAGAAGAAGCGCCAAGCCGGAGGATAAGGAGAAAATCCTGAAGCTGGGTAAGGTTCTTTTAGACAGGGAGAAGCATGCGGTATATGTCAATGATGAGCAGGTGGAACTGACTTATAAGGAATATGAACTTTTAAAACTGCTGATGGTAAATGCAGGAATTGTTACCACCAGACAGGTCATCCTGGATCGCGTGTGGGGCATTGATTTTGAAGGCGAATCCAGAACGCTGGATATGCATATCAAAACGCTCCGCCAGAAGCTGAAAGAAGAGGGAGCCTTAATTAAAACGGTTCGTAATGTAGGATATGTGATGGGGAGCTGACGAATGAAGAAAAAGATTAATTCCAGTTTGATCATGATTGCAGTGGTGGGGATTTTAGCTACTGTACTTTTGCTTACGCTGGTGTATTATGATTTGTTCTGCAGACAGGTCACAGAAGATTTAAAGACATATGTGGCGTTCATCAGGCAGTATGATATTGCAGGTGACCTTCAGGAATCGGGTACAATTGTACATAAAGAAGGGTTGGAGGTTACCTTATTCAGTATTGATGGTCATATTATTTATGACAGCAATGAGACTTACGGTCAAGTGGAAGATAGCAGTGAACAGCCGGAAATCGAGGCGGCTTTTGCTGATGGAGAGGGACAGGCAGTCAGAAAATCCAATACTTTGAACAGAAGCACCTTTTATTATGCGGTACAGCTGAATGATGGAAGCGTACTGAGGGTTGCCAAGGAATCTGAAAGTCTTTTCAGCATTGTCGTCAGTGCACTGCCCAGTCTGGCTTTGGTAACCTGTATGCTGATTGTGGTAAGCATGGCACTTGCACATTATCTGACCGCCAAGCTGGTTACACCCATAGAGCGCCTTGCGGTGAATCTGGAAGATAAGAACGATTCCCCGGAATATGAGGAATTGTCTCCTTTGATCGATACGATTCAAAAGCAGCATCAGGATATTATAAAAAATGCTAAAATAAGGCAGGAATTTACTGCCAACGTATCCCATGAACTAAAGACCCCTTTGACTTCCATTTCAGGATATGCGGAGCTGATTGAAAGCGGTATGGCTTCTGAAACGGATACAGTTCGCTTTGCCAGAGGAATACACAAGAGTGCTAACCGATTGCTGACACTGATCAACGATATTATCCGTTTGTCTGAACTGGATGGTACGGAGGAAGCGCCTCATTTTGAGCGTCTGAATCTGTATCAGCTGGCAGAAACTTGCGTAGATATGCTTTATATGAATGCAGAGAAGCATCATGTTACCATTGATCTGAAAGGAATGGAAAGCTATATTACAGGGAATAAGCAGATGATAGAAGAGCTTTTATATAATCTCTGCGACAATGCCATTCGATACAACAACGAGAATGGTTCGGTGACCGTTGAGGTTTATCCAAGGCAAAGGAACACGGTTCTCGTGGTCAGGGACACAGGTATCGGTATTCCGAAAGAACATCAGGATAGGATTTTCGAACGCTTCTACAGAGTGGACAAAAGTCGTTCCAAATCTACCGGAGGCACCGGTCTGGGTCTTGCTATTGTCAAACATATCCTTGTCAAGCATAATGCTTCCATTGAACTAAAGAGTGAGAGCGGAGAGGGAACGGAGATTACCGTTACTTTTCCGGATATGGTTTAGCGGGTAAAAAGAAATAAAAATGGCGAACCCTTAAGCGGGTTCGCCATTTTCTTCTGCACTTTCGTCAGATATATGTTCAGATTTCCTGGAATCGGGATCTTCATCCTCCACAGGAGGTTCAGGCAGTGTCATCAATACCTTACAGATACGGTTCTGGTCAATTCCCTGTACTTTCAGGGTAATACCGTTCTCAAGAGTCACTTCTTCATTATCTTCCGGCAGACGATCCAGACATTCGATAATAATACCGCCGATAGAGTCATAATCTTCAGAACGAAGTTCCGTATTCAAGGCATTATTAATATCGTCCAGTTTCATGCTACCTTCCACAAGATAGCAACGCTCACCAACTTCCTGAATCAATTCTTCCTCGTCTTCATCATATTCATCACGAATCTCACCGACGATTTCTTCCAGAAGGTCTTCCAAAGTGATCATACCGACAGTAGCACCGTATTCATTCAGGACAAAGGCCACATTGGTAGTTTTCTCACGCATTTCCAACATCAGGTCTGCGCTCTTTTTGAACTCATATGTATAGTGAGCGTCACGCAAAATCTGCCCCACGGAGAAGTTATCAGGGTCTGCATTCAGGATAAAATCCTTGATGTTGATCAGACCGATGATATTATCTTTTTCCTCCTGATAGACAGGGAGACGGGTGTACATGGATTCTCTGAATACGCTCAAAACGGTATCATAAGATGCATCTATATTCACAGTGGTCATATTGATACGGGGAATCATAATATCCTTCGCCAGAGCATCGGAGAAATCAAACACATTGTAAATCATTTCTCTTTCTTCTGTTTCGATGACTCCATCCTCATGGCTGACATCCACATAAGTCTTCAAATCGGATTCCGTCATAGCAGAAGGCCTTTGATTGGGGTCAATGTGCATCAATTTCAGGATGAGGTTGGATAAAAAGTTAACTACAATGATAACAGGCGTCAGCAGATGCATGAGTCCATAAATGATTCCGCTGTATAACAGAGAAAGCTTTTCGCTGCAGAACATAGCCCAGGTCTTGGGAACAATTTCACCGCAGAGCAGAACAACTACCGTCAAGATACCGGTTGCGATTCCAACAGCCAGATTAATCCGCATAGCAAGTGTGGTAGCAAGCGCAGAAGCAGACAAATTCACGATATTATTGCCAATCAGAATCGTACTGAGCATCTTACTGTAATTACCCAGAATTTTGTTGACTTTGGCAGCGCGCTTGTCGCCTTCTTCTTCAAGCGTTCGCATACGGACACGATTCACGGTGCTAAGAGCCGTCTCTGCCGACGAAAAAAATGCGGACAGAATTACAAGAATTACCAGAACAATAAGTTGTATGACACTCGGGTCAACCAAAAAAAATCACTCCTTTTTCAGTGTGAACTGACACCCAAGCCAGTTCAAGTTTACAGTTGTAATAGAATATACAATACCTCACCGGTATTTGTCAAGTTTTTAGAGCCCTTCGCATATATTTTTTATAAAAAGTTAATAGTTGTACAACTATCCTTAAAAGGAGAAACATATGCAAAGACCTACAAGAACCCCCTCCACAGAAGAAACCTTCCCAATCCTTACCTTACTAAAATGCCTGCTTGCTTCGTTCCTTGTTACAGGCCTTTTATTACTCTTCTTAGCCCTGCTCCTCTACAAACTGGGGCTCACCGAAAAAATCGTCTCAATCGCCATCATCGCCATCTACGTTCTAGCCACCTTCCTCGCCGGCTTCCTCACCGGCAAGAAGTTGAAGACCCGCAAATTCCTCTGGGGATTTCTGGAAGGGATAGCCTATTTTGCAATTCTGACTGTCCTTTCCCTAATCCTGAATAGCACCCCGGGAAGCGCCCCCAATTCCATCCTCACGACGTTTGTACTCTGCGCCGCCGGAGGAACTCTCGGCGGCATGCTAAGCTAATATAGTCTGGATGAATTAAACAAATTTCAAAAAAACCCTTTTACAAATTATGATTTTATGGTATACTACAGAGAGTTTATTAGTCTATTGACTTTTAAAAGCATAAGGAGGCTATAAAATGAAACACATTAAGACATTAACAACAAGAGATTTAAAAGAGTCCATGAAGAAGGGCGGATGCGGTGAATGCCAGACTTCCTGCCAGTCAGCATGTAAGACTTCCTGTACCGTTGGTAACCAGAGCTGTGAGAAGCTGAAATAAGGAATAAGAAGTCCGAGACTAACGTAAGCAGCGATTCCTGTCGCTGCTTAATCTTTGTTGTAGAGGAAATGCGTTTGTTCGCAAAAAGAGAACTAGAAAGGAAATATACCTGTGATACATCAGTATAAAAATAACGGGTTCAATATCGTAATGGATGTGAACAGCGGTTCCATTCATGTGGTGGATGAAATCGTATATGATATGATTCCACTGGTGGAACCCCTGGTAAACGAAGGCATCAAGGATCCTGATACCATCAAGGCAGCAGTATTAAATCTGGCAAATATCCCTTATCCGGATGAACAGATCGTGGAAGCTGTGGATGAGGTACTGGCTCTTGAAAAAGAAGGGCAGCTATTTGCTCCTGATATTTATGAGAATTATGTATTTGATTTTAAGAAAAGGCAGACGGTAGTTAAGGCATTGTGTCTGCACATTGCTCACGACTGCAATCTGGCTTGTCAGTATTGTTTTGCGGAAGAAGGCGAATATCACGGCAGAAGAGCATTGATGAGCTTTGAAGTGGGAAAGAAGGCGCTGGATTTTCTGGTAGCCAATTCCGGCAACCGCGTCAACCTGGAAGTGGATTTCTTTGGCGGAGAGCCGCTGATGAACTGGCAGGTGGTTAAAGACCTGGTAGCTTACGGCAGAAGCCTGGAGGAACCTCATAATAAGAAATTTCGTTTCACACTGACCACCAATGGTGTGCTGTTAAATGATGACATTCTGGAATTTGCCAATAAGGAAATGGCGAATATCGTTTTGAGCATTGACGGACGTAAGGAAGTGCATGATAAGATGCGTCCGTTCCGCGGCGGTCAGGGCAGCTATGACTTGATCGTACCTAAGTTCCGGAAGGTGGCTGAGAGCAGGAATCAGACGAATTATTATGTGAGAGGTACGTTTACGCATAATAACCTGGACTTTGCAGAGGACGTGCTGCATCTCGCAGATCTTGGCTTTGAACAGATTTCCGTGGAGCCGGTAGTAGCGCAGCCTACCGATTCTTATGCGATTCAGGAGGCAGATATTCCCGGGCTGAAAGAGGAATATGATAAGCTGGCGGTAGAGATGATCAAGCGTCGCAGAGAGGGAAGACCTTTCAACTTCTTCCATTTCATGATCGATCTGCAGGGCGGTCCTTGTGTGGCAAAGAGACTTTCCGGCTGTGGTTCCGGTACAGAGTATCTGGCAGTAACACCCTGGGGAGATTTGTATCCCTGCCATCAGTTTGTGGGAAATGAAAAGTTCCTCATGGGCAATGTGGATGATGGAATCGTAAGAGAGGACATCAGAGACGAATTCAAATGCTGTAATGTCTATGCCAAGGACAAGTGCAAGAAGTGCTTTGCCAAGTTCTACTGCAGCGGCGGATGTGCTGCCAATTCTTACAATTTCCATGGCAATATCAATGATGCATATGACATCGGCTGTGAATTGCAGAGGAAGAGAATCGAATGTGCAATCATGCTGAAGGCCGCACAGGCTGAGGATGAGGCATAACGATAGAAACACAAGGAAAGAATGGAGAGAAGAGACATGAAGAAAAGTAAGGCAATTGTAATCCTGCTTGTCATGGTGATCGCACTGCTCGGAGTCGGTTATATCGATATCTGGGGTGTAAATGCTGATGGTTCGGGAAGTGCTTCCGACATCAAGCTGGGTCTTGACCTGGCAGGCGGTGTCAGTATTACATATCAGGTAGTGGGAGATGAAGAGCCCAGTGCTACCGATATGAGTGATACGGTGGCCAAGCTGCAGAAGCGTGTATACAATTACAGCACTGAAGCAATTGTATATCAGGAAGGTGCAGACAGAATTAATATTGAAATCCCCGGCGTATCAGATGCAAACGCCATCCTGCAGGAACTGGGAAAGCCCGGTTCATTGTATTTCATTGCCGAGACGGATGCTGACGGTAATGCTAACTACAGCATGCAGTTGAATGCAAACGGGTATTATGAGTATGCTTTGAACAAGACTATTGAAGAACTGGAAGCAGACGGTTCCATAGTTCTTGTGGGTACTGATATCAAGGACGCTCAGGCAGGAAGTCAGCAGGATCAGCTTGGCAATTCAGAGTTCATGGTACATTTGACCATGACAGACGAAGGAAAAGAAAAATTTGCCGAAGCTACCAGAAAAGCTTATGACAACGATGAGACACTTGGTATCTACTATGATGGCAGTTTTGTCAGTGTACTTTCTGTAAATGCAGTACTGACAGACGGAACTGCTTCAATCAGTCCTATGGAGTCATATGAAGCTGCTGAAAATCTGGCATCTACCATCCGTATCGGTGGTCTGAAGCTGGAACTGGAAGAGCTGCACTCTAAAGTAGTAGGTGCACAGCTTGGTGTAGAAGCCATCGATACCAGCTTGAAGGCAGGTGCTATCGGTTTTGTAATTGTAGTTATTTTCATGATAGCAGTATATTATATCGCAGGTGTGGCATCTACAATTGGCTTGAGCTTGTATGTAGCACTGATCGTGCTTCTTTTGAATGGTTTTGACATGACCCTGACGTTGTCCGGTATCGCAGGTATCATCCTGTCCATCGGTATGGCAGTAGATGCCAATGTTATCATCTTTGCACGTATCAGAGAAGAAATTGCAGCCGGAATGTCTGTAAAGACTGCTATGAAGGTTGGTTTTGATAAGGCACTGTCTGCTATCGTTGACGGTAATATCACCACCCTGATTGCGGCAGGCGTGCTTCTTTTACTGGCTCCCGGAAGTGTGAAGGGCTTTGCACAGACACTGGCTCTTGGTATCGTATTGTCCATGTTCACTGCACTTGTCATCACCAAGCTGATTATGCAGGCTTTCTATGCGCTGGGTATCAGAGACAAGAAGTGGTATGGTGTGGCGAAAGAGCATAAGACCATTGATTTCCTCTCCAAAAAGGGAATCTTCTTTGGTATCTCCATTGCAGTCATTGCTGCAGGATTTATCGTAATGGGTGTGAATAAAGTGACCACCGGTGATGCGCTGAACTTCAGCCTGGAATTCAAGGGAGGTACCGCTACCACGGTAACCTTTAACAGCAATAAGACCCTGGAAGAGGTTAACAGCGAAATCGTTCCTCTGGTTGAGGAGATTATCGGAAGTGCAGTTCAGATTCAGACTGTTCAGGATTCCAATGAAGTAATCTTCAAGACTTCTACACTTGATGTAGAGCAGAGAGAAGCACTGAATGAGATGTTTACAGAGACCTTTGGGGTAAAAGAAGACAAGATTACTTCCGAGACCATCAGTTCCACTATCAGTGACGAGATGACAAGAGATACGATTATTGCGGTTATCGTAGCTATTGTATGTATGCTGATTTATATTCGCGTACGTTTCAGCGATATCCGTTTTGGTGTCAGCAGCGTAGTGGCACTGCTTCATGATGTATTGGTTGTACTTGCTTTCTATGCAGTGGCAAGAGTATCTGTGGGTAACACCTTTATTGCGTGTATGCTGACCATAGTAGGTTATTCCATCAATGCAACCATCGTTATCTTCGACCGTGTAAGGGAGAACATGAATACGATGACCAAGAAAGATACCTTAAAGGATGTGGTGAATAAGAGCATCACTCAGACATTGTCCAGAAGTATCTTTACATCACTTACGACTTTCATCATGGTAGCTGCTCTGTATATTCTGGGTGTAACCAGTATCCGTGACTTTGCACTGCCTTTGATGGTAGGTATCGTGGCAGGTGCTTATTCCTCTGTGTGCCTCACAGGTGCAGTATGGTATGTGCTGAGAACAAAGTTCCCGCCTAAGGCAAGCAACTAAAAACGGTCTGATGCAGATTAATAAAAATAAGTGACAAAAAATATTGCAGGAGGTACCTTTATCGGAACAGGTGCTTCAGGCATGGCTCAGACTTTTAGTGATGCCAAACAGGGGATAATTGCCGTCGGCGTCGGAAATCAGTCAGCAGGTACTCAAATCAAGCTGACTGATAGTAAGGGAAACACTGTACTTACACACACACCCGAGCTTTCTTTTGCTGTTGTGATTATCAGCAGCCCTGATATTATCTCAGGGGATACATATACGATGACTGTTGGTTCTATCTCAGGAGAAATAACTGTTAACTAATTGATGGAGATAAAAAGAAGGAGTAATTATCACTATGGAAAAATGGCTGGTCAGTGCCAAAAAAGCAGATTTTAATGCCTGGGCCCAAAAGTTTGGAATCTCCCCCGTACTTGCCAGGATTATCAGAAACAGGGATATTACGGAAGAGGCACAGGTCAGGAGCTTTTTACAAGGTACCCTGGAAGATTGCCACAGTCCATGGCTTTTATACCATATGGAAAAGGCAGTAGACTTGATACTCCAAAAGATACAGGAGAAAGCACCTATCCGTGTTATCGGAGATTATGATGTGGATGGCATTTGCTCTTCCTACATACTGACCAGAGGCTTACAGCTATTAGGAGGCTGTGCCGACACTGCGATTCCTCACAGGATTCATGATGGTTATGGCTTGAATGAGCATTTGATCGAGACTGCCAGGCAGGACGGTATCCGGATGATTGTCACCTGTGACAACGGAATTGCTGCAGTATCACAGATTGCACTTGCCGGAGAATATGGCATGACAGTAGTAGTGACAGACCACCACGAAGTACCCTTTACAATGGAAAATGGTGAAAAAAAAGAACTATTGCCTCAGGCAGATGCCATTGTGGATCCCAAGCAGCAGGCTTGTCAGTATCCTTATAAAAATATCTGCGGAGCGGTAGTAGCGTATAAGCTGATTCAGGCGTTGGCAGAACGAACCGGAAGTAAGCTGCTTACGGATGCAATGGAAGAATTGCTTCAGTTTGCGGCAATTGCTACCGTTTGTGATGTGATGGAATTGAAAGACGAGAACCGTATCCTCGTAAAAGAAGGTCTGAAACGTTTGAAAGTAACACAGAATCTGGGACTGCGGGCACTGATTGAAGTCAATGGGATTGATTCGTCCAAGCTTTCCGCATATCATCTGGGTTTTGTCATCGGTCCCTGCCTCAATGCCACAGGTCGTCTGGATACTGCCCTGAGGGCACTGGAACTGCTGGAAAGCAAGACAAAGCAGGAGGCTATGAGTGCTGCTTCAGAGCTGAAGGCTTTGAATGACAGTCGTAAAAACCTGACACAGAAGGGTGTGGAGCAGGCTATACAATATATTGAAAGTCATCAGATGCAGGAAGACCGGGTAATGGTAGTCTATCTTCCTGAGGTGCATGAAAGCTTGGCAGGTATCATTGCAGGTAAAATCAGAGAAAGCTATTATAAGCCTGTTTTTGTACTGACGAAAGGGGAGGAAGGGGTGAAAGGCTCAGGCAGAAGCATTGAGACTTATCACATGTATGAAAACATGACCGCAGTAAAGCATTGCTTCAGCAAATTCGGCGGTCACAAGCTGGCAGCCGGTATGTCTCTGGCAAAACGCTGCGATTCTTTGGAAGAGGATGTGGAAGCTTTCAGGCGGGAATTAAATGAAATCTGTACCTTAACGGAAGATGATCTGGTACCCAGGGTCCACATTGATGTTCCCATGCCAATATCCTACGCTACCGGAGAACTGGCGGAAGATTTGAATTTACTGGAGCCCTTTGGCGTAGGCAATCCTAAGCCCCTTTTTGCCCAGAAGGATCTCCGCTTCATCCGAGGCTGGAAAATGGGCGCAAAACAAAACTTTGCCCGCTACAAAGTCCGCACCCCGGAGGGGACAGAAGCCGACCTTGTATTCTTCGGCAATATCGACAATTTTGCTGCTTTCCTGGATCAAAAATACGGTCCCGGTTCAGCCGCAGCATTGTACAGTACATACTGTAATTATTCGGTATCCGTAACGTACCAACTATCCATCAACTCCTACCGCGGTACCGAGTCCCTGCAATTTATCATGCAGAATTATTGTTAGATGCCGGCTCGAAGCACCACTGCTTACCGGTGCTATAAGGGCTTATTGTAATCCCTTATTTCGTTAAAATTTTTATCTTTATTTTATAAAACCCTTATAGAATGGACACACTTTAGACACATTTTCACAGTATAGTATATTTCAGATAGTTGATGAACTCACTATCTCCCCCCTCATAAGAAAATCGCGGAAAGGCTCCGGTTTCGACCGGAGCCTTTCCGTGTAGCTCAACAGGGTAATTGCATAAAATAAATTTTAATACAGGGAAGTGACCTTTGATAAGGCGCTTCCCTGTATTGTATAAGGATTACATTTTCTATCTTTAAAAGGTGACATTTCTCATATTGTATTGTATAATATACATATACTATA
>JAGAUD010000027.1 GCA_017620975.1 Lachnospiraceae bacterium
GCATACTCCAGATAATCCCGGACACTCCCGGTGCGGGTAAACTGCTGCCAGTAATTCCATGATTTCATCTGCTTCCCCCGTTTCGTATGAATTAGGCATAAAGCTCTTGCCTTCGCCTCATAAGATTAGGGTTCGCTTTTTTTATTTTTCTATGCGTTCATATCAATATCTTTTGGGTTGTATCCAAAGTTCTTCAAAAGGAAGTCACTGTCTCTCCAATCCTTCTTCACTTTGACCCAAAGCTGAAGATTGACTTTCGTCTCCAACAGATCTTCTATCTCCGGACGGGCCTTGGAGCCGATTTGCTTCAGCATCTGACCGCCTTTTCCGATAATAATGCCCTTGTGAGAATCTCTCTCACAGATAATCGTAGCTTCAATATCACAGATATTTTTTCTGAAATTCATCTGTTCAATACTGACAGCGATTCCGTGGGGAATCTCCTCTTCTAAGAGTCTCAGTGCCTTTTCACGAATCAGTTCCGCTACGATCTGGCGCATAGGCTGATCCGTAATGGTATCTTCATCGTAAAATGCCGGTCCATAAGGAAGATATTTCAAAATACATTTTACCAGAGTATCCGTGTTGTCCCCTTTCAGGGCAGACACAGGCACAATTTCCTGAAAATCCAATTCTTTCCGGTAAGTGTCGATATAGGGAAGCACCTCATCACGTTTGATAGTGTCTGTCTTATTGATGACCAATATCACCGGTGTCTTTACTTTCTTCAGCTGTTCAATAATATGGCGTTCTCCTGCACCGATGAAATTGGTAGGCTCCACCAGCCAAAGGATCACATCTACTTCATTTAATGTGCGCTCTGCCACATTAACCATATAATCTCCCAGCTTGTTCTTGGCCTTGTGGATACCCGGCGTATCCAGGAAAACAATCTGACCTTCTTCCAGGGTCAACACTGTCTGGATGCGGTTTCTGGTAGTCTGTGGCTTATTGGAGGTGATTGCGATTTTCTGACCGATCAGCTGATTCATCAGTGTGGATTTGCCCACATTAGGTCTTCCGATCAATGTCACAAAGCCGGATTTATATGCTGGATTTTCATTCATTCTTTTCATTCTCCCTTGTGATTTCTTCTTTCTTTGCTCCCTGAAAGGACATTGACTTCTTCAGGAAATTCTTACGTTTCCACTTGCGAAGGAGCCAAATGGCAGCTACAATGATGACTGCCCAGATTACCAGGAAAGGACTGTTGACGATCAGCCAGATACTGAATTCCACAAAACCATCGGCTACGCTGTGCAGGCTTTCTACAAAGCCTCCTGAAATCCTCTGCCATACCGTTTCTTCCTCTACCGGTGTCAGTTCCTGCACCTCTTCAATTTCCAGGTTCACGGTACTGTAGGTGATCTTATTGTCATATGTACGAAGCTGTGATTCCATGCTTTCAATCTGATAACGGACACCAGACAACCTTTCCTCTATGGTAATAATGTCCTCTACCGATTCCGCTTTCTCAAGCAGTTCCAAAAGTCTGGTCTGTTCTGTCTGCAACGCCTCCTTATGACTCTGCAGATCAACGTAGGTAAGGGTCACATCTTCTACCTTGTCGCTGCGTCTGATCACATTACTGATGTCAGTCACCGTATCCAGGAATGTCTCCAGGTTCTCCACCGGAATACGGATGGTCATGCTGGCATCTCTGGAGGAACGCCAGCTATCGTAGATACTGCCGTTATAGGTATTCATGTTCTCCACATAACCACCGCAAGCCTTGATCTGCTCATTCAGGCTATGCAGTACCGCATCAAATTCCTTGGTCTCCACCGTCATATTCACGGTCTTAATCAGCTTCCGGTCAGTCTCCTCTATCTGTGCGGCCTCTGTGCCGCTGCTTAAAGCTCCGGACTCCATCATTTCCTCTGTCACTGCATAGTCCATGCTGCCGGAATACTCTATAGATGCCTCCGACTTCATGGAATTCGTGGAAATCATAGCCGAATCAGAAGCCCCGCATCCTGTCAGTCCTAACGCTAATGCCAATGTAAGCCCAAGTCCTGCTGCCCATAATCTCTTTCTCTTGCCAATCATGTAACCCTCCCTTTCTCCGGCTTCGCCGGTTAAAACAGATTTTCCGTAAACCCAAATATTCCTTCCGCTTCTTTTATCTTATCTGCATTTCCAACCACACAGAGGAAATCATCCGCCATAAAAGCTCTGATATATGCAGCCAGACTGCGGATATCCTCCGGTGTGGCAGATAAAAGTTCATCTCTTTCCTTCTGCATGATTTCCTGAGTCAGTCCTGTCATATAAGCACTCAGGGAATTCAATCCCTTTGCAGCAGGATTCATCGGCGTGTCCAGTTCACTGATGGCACCGATAATATACTGAGTCATCGTACGTTCATCTGCATCGAACTTTTCAATAGCCTCTGCTGCATGCTCATAAACTTCAATCGTCTTTAACAGATTAGGATCCCTGTAGGATACAAAATAACAGTCACCGGATTTGCCAAAGGTACACATGCAGCCGTAAGCGCCGCCCTTCACTCTCACATTCTCCCACAGATAACCGTAACCCATCAATACTTTCAAAGCCTTCAAAGCACCCTTGTAAGGCAGACCTTTCCTGCGGAAATTGCCGGCACGGCATACATACTGTACCTGACCGGAAGTCTTAAAGCCTTCGTTACGCTTCTCAGGCTGAGGTACAAACACTTCTTTGGTAACCGGACAGGTATATAATTTGCTCTTAAGCCTTCTTACCGGGTCTTCCAGAAGCTTTAATGCCTCTCTGTCTCCCACAAAGTCTACCATGAGATTCTCCGGGCGGAAAATCATCTGCGCAAGTTCTGTCAATTTCTGTACCAGTTCCCCACTGCGCTCATTGAAATGATTCTCCAAACCGGCAATCAGCCTGTACAAAGGTAAACCTGATAATAATTCACTTACCACACCGGAAGCACTGCCATACGAAAGTGCTCTTCCCGCAGCCACATTATGACCGGAATAGGTCATCTGTGCCTGCATTCTGGACTGTCCCTCTGCCAAAATCTCATGAAGACGCTTGGTGTCCGTAAAATCACTGGTCAGAATCACTTCTTCCATCAATTCCACCGCTTTGGCAATATTTTCATACAGCACCTTGGTCTTTAATTCCATGGTCACCGTATAACGTTCCAAATCTTCGATTCTTCCGTACACATTATTGACCGCAGCCATACCGCCTGTCACAATATTCATCTCATTGAACAGGTCACTGTAGCAAAAATGCTCTGTATTCAGAAG
This sequence comes from Lachnospiraceae bacterium, assembly GCA_017620975.1. The sequence continues at coordinate 3,249 of JAGAUD010000027.1, forward strand.
TCCCAGGCAGCCTTTCAAAATGCCCACATAAGGGAAATGGCTTTCCGGAATCTGATCCAGTTTGAAAATCAGGCGCAGATAACCGATACCGTTGGTAAACAAGTCATGGAACAGCACTTTGGTGTCTCCCAGTATCGTCTCTTCATTGACAAAGCCCGATGCTTCCTTTTTCATATCTGCCCTGGTCAGCAGCGGTATCTTCTCCAAATCTTCCTTGGGATCTTCCGTTTCCTGATACTCGGTCAATGCCTGCGCTTTTCTGATGATCTCCTGAATCTCTTCCTGCGTAAGCGAAGCTTTTACATTTGCCATCTTTTCCTTGAACTTGCGCTCATTTTCGGCAGTCATACCCTTTTTAGGATTTAACACTACTACAGAGCAGTGCGGATTGCCCAGCAGATACTCCTTAATCAGCTGCTCAAAGTAGCCACTTTCCGCTTTCTGTCTCATTCCGGCAAACGTATCATTAGCCTCCACATGAATGAAAGGCTTGGCATCATCATAAAGCCAGCTGTCCAATATCTGCAGGCCGTACATCAGTCCCTTAGGGTAAGAACCGAAGTCCGCCTCTCTGTATTTAAATTCATAATAATTGATGCCTGCAAGCAATGCCTTTTTATCCAGCCCGTTTTCTGCCAGTCCGGTCAATACAGACTGAATGGTATCTAAGAAAGATTCCTCCTGGCTGCTTTCCGCATTTTTAGCTACTACACTGAAATATGGCTGCAGGATACCGTTCTCATAAATGCTGTATACATCCTTACCGATTCCCTGGTCGATCAGAGCCTGTTTTAAAGGAGCACCGGGTGCGGAACAAAGTGCATAATCCAGAATCTGGAACGCCACATACAGATCCCTGTCCAGGCTGTCTCCTACCGATACATTCCAGGACAGATAAGTGTTGGCAGCCTCCTCTTCATCCTCACTGATGGGGTAATCTTTCACCACACGATTCACCTTTTCAAATGCAGGCTGGGGCTGTAACCCGGAATCTACCTTCTGCTCCTCAAAAGCTGACAGGTAATGCTCATCGATAAAGGTAAGCTTCTCTGCCATATCCATATTTCCGTACAGATAAATATAGCTATTGGAAGGATGATAATATTTCCTGTGGAAATTCAGGAATTCCTCATAAGTAAGCTCAGGAATCACATCCGGGTCACCGCCGGATTCCACACCATAAGAAGTATCCGGATACAGAGAATTCATCAGTTCTCTCTCAAACACATCATCCGGAGAAGAGAATGCACCCTTCATCTCATTATATACAACGCCGTTGATAGTCAATTCATCCTCCGGGCTTTCCATTTCGTAATGCCAGCCCTCCTGCAAGAAAATATTTTCATTTTTATAAATATTCGGATAAAATACAGCATCCAGATACACATGCATCAGGTTCTGGAAATCCTTATCATTACAGCTTGCCACCGGATATACTGTCTTGTCCGAATACGTCATAGCATTCAGGAAGGTGTTCAAAGATCCCTTCACCAGCTCTACAAAAGGGTCCTTCACAGGAAATTCCCCGGAACCGCAAAGTACAGTATGCTCAATGATATGGGGCACCCCCGTGGAATCCTTGGGCGGTGTACGGAATCCGATGTAAAATACTTTATTTTCGTCGTCGTTAGATAAAAGAGCCACACGCGCTCCGCTCTTACGGTGACGCAGGATATAACTCTCCGAATTCAAATCATCAATTCTTCTCTTCTCTATGATCTCGTATGCTTTTAAATCTTCTATCTTCATGCCTTAACTCCCTTATGTTCTTTCCCTCTTTAAGCCTGATGCCGTTTTTAGAAAGTCATCAATGCCAGCTTACTGCACATGAGTTCCTGAATGACCATTCCCTTTTCCTCTTTTTCTGCCGATGTCATTTTTACCAGCTCCTCAATGGGCAGGATTCGTGTAGTATACACCTTTTTACACTTTCCGGTCAAACTTTTTTTCTCTTCTATGACATTGACCTTGACCTTCATCTTAATCTGCCTGTAAATTCTGTACTGCAAGTCTTTTGATGTCATGTAATAAAGCTGGCTTTCCAGCGTCGTCTGAGGATCTACATCCTGATAAATATAGCGTTCCACAATCAGTCTGAATTTAAACGGTACTTCTTCATTATCTATCAGTTCCTCAAAACTGTATTTAGCTCCCAGATACAGCTGATAGGTGTCCTGCATCACATATTTATAATCTTCGTACTGCTGCTTATGCATTTCTGTCCACCTCAATGTACTCAATCTTATATCCGCTGATCCGCACTGCATCCATGATTCTGTTCAAGGACAGGCCGCTTTCTTCGGCAAGCTCCTCCGGTGTCACTTTACGTCTCAATTCTTCGGACAGTTCTCTTGCTTTATCCAGGACTTCATTGACCTTATCTGCAGCCTTCTTATCCAACTTCTCATTTTCCACGTTCTCAGCAATATACTCTTCCATGGCATCCATGACCATTTTCATCAGCATACCCTGTGCCTCCGAGGCATGCTCCAGGCAGCCCAGTATGCCGGTACCCATAGCCAGTGCTACATTTCCTTCTCCGATTAAATCTTCCAGGAAGACACCCTGGCCTGCATAGAGCTTGGCAATGTCCACAACATCTTTTAAGTAAATCTCTACCATACGTCCCTGTGCATCACTCTCTCCTGCCATGGCAGACAGGGTAATGGCCTCTCTTTCACCATCGCTCACCTCTCCAAGTACCTCTATCTCATTCAGATAATCCTGAAGATAATCCTTTTCTTCATCTGACAAATAGTCATCCACATTTACAGGCTCATTGATGCCCACTTTATGCTTTACCAGATAATCAAACACCATCTGCAGCTGGTCGTTATTCAGCCCCAGAGGCTCAAATGCTTCCTTCACCTGCTCTTCACTGACACAATTTCCCTGCTCTTTTGCCAGCTTTCTCACCTGCTCCAGTGTCTGCGCAAATAAAACTTCCTTATTCATATATATATATCGGTTCCTTTCCTATTTTACGTGCTCATGCGTAAAGAGATGATACTGGCAATACTCATAGTTTCCGTTACATTTAGAACAGAATCTGAATTCCAGAGAAGGATCATCCTCATCTGTTCTTCCGCAGATTGCACATTTATGTCTGGTCACGCGGGTATTGCGCTTTACTTCACTGCGGAATTCCTGTCTGCGCTTGGCCTGCCTGGGCGACATAGATATCCTTCCTCTGGAAGTAATCCAGAAAATCACAAAATTCAAAAGGGATGCCACCAATGCAATTCTGTAGAAGATATCAAAAACTACAATTCCCACGCCTGTGAACAATTGATACAGAAGCAGAACTGCATAAGCAATGCCCATCCATTTCATCTTCACGGGAATCACAAACATGAGAAGCACCTGCGCATCCGGGAAAGTAGCCGCATATGCCAGGAAAATGGACATATTGATATAGTAAGTACTGAACAGCGTTGATGCACTCTGTACCAAGGCAGAGCTTACTTCGGATCCGGCTGCGGAAGCCAGTGTCCAATAAATCCCATATGCCAGGAAGCTTCCTATGATGGTGTAGAGCATTCCGGAGAACATATATACATTATATCTGTAGGTTCCCCATGTTCTCTCAAGGGAAGAACCGACATTATAATAAAACATCAGCATGATGATTGTAAAAAGATCCAGACTGTCCGGCGGGATCAGCACCCAGGTCACCAGCCTCCATATCTGACCGTGCAGAATTGCATAAGGATTCAAGGTAAGCAGACTCTGGATTCCCGGTGTGAATAACTGGATCACGTAACCTATCACGTAGCAGGCAATCAGCACCAGTGACAGATTCCTCACCGCATATTTTCCAAACTTTCGTTCAAATTTACTCATTTTCAAATACTCCTTGCCATAAACTAAATATAACTTATTTTACCATTCCAATCCCCATAAGTAAACCATTCAAAATTGTTTTTAGTTAAAAAAAAAGATTTCTAAACTAAATTTAAGAATTTCTTTTCATTTTTTTTACACGTCATTTGACATTTGTAGCAGTTTGTTCGTTGCATTTTGTCGAAACGTGTTGTAAAATGTCTTATGATTGCATGAATTGCAGATAAGAAAGAAAGGGCGAGATACATGAGCAATGAAACATTAAAAACAACTGTACCTGCTGACAGTCAAACTTATCGTTTAGGTATTGATATCGGCTCTACTACGGTTAAAATCGCAATAATAGACAAAGCCCATACTATATTGTTCTCCGATTACGAACGTCATTATGCCAATATCCGCGAAACGCTGGCAGCACTTTTAAAGAAAGCATACGCTAAACTTGGCAATGTAAACCTTCATCCCATGATTACAGGTTCCGGCGGTCTGACTCTGGCCAACCATCTGGAAGTCCCTTTTAACCAGGAAGTAATTGCAGTAGCTACTTCTCTGCAGACGCTGGCTTCCAAGACAGATGTTGCCATCGAGCTTGGCGGTGAAGATGCCAAGATCATTTATTTTGAGGGTGGTAACGTCGAGCAGCGTATGAACGGTATCTGCGCAGGCGGTACCGGATCATTTATCGACCAGATGGCTTCCCTGCTTCAGACTGACGCCTCAGGTTTAAATGAATATGCCAAAAATTACCATTCCCTTTACGACATTGCAGCCCGTTGCGGTGTATTTGCCAAGACAGATATTCAGCCTCTCATCAATGATGGTGCCACCAAGGAAGATTTAGCTGCTTCTATTTTCCAGGCAGTAGTCAATCAGACCATCAGTGGTCTGGCTTGTGGTAAGCCGATTCGCGGACATGTAGCTTTCCTTGGCGGTCCTCTGCACTTTTTATCGGAACTGAAGGCTGCTTTTATCCGTACACTTAAGCTGGATGAGGAGCATATTATCGATACTGATAATTCTCATCTGTTTGCAGCCATCGGTTCCGCTTTGAATGCCAAAGAGGACGTGACCTATACTATGGAAGAAATGGTAGGTAAACTTTCTTCCGAAATCAAAATGGAATTTGAAGTAGAGCGTATGGAACCGCTCTTTGCCAATCAGGAAGAATATGATGTGTTTAAAAATCGCCATGCCGGCCATCGTGTAGCCACAGCAGATCTGAGCAGTTATCACGGCAAAGCTTTCCTGGGTATTGACGCAGGCTCTACCACCACCAAGATCGCGCTGGTAGGAGAAGACGGTTCTCTTCTTTATTCTTTTTACAGCAATAACGACGGAAGTCCCTTACATACAGCTATCCGCTCCCTGAAGGAGATTTATTCTCTGCTCCCTGAGGATGTGGAAATCGTACGTTCCTGTTCGACCGGTTATGGGGAGGCTTTGATGAAAGCAGCTTTCCTGCTGGATGACGGAGAAGTGGAGACGGTAGCACATTACTATGCTGCTGCATTCTTTGACCCCAAGGTAGACTGTATCCTGGATATCGGCGGTCAGGACATGAAATGTATCAAGATCAAAAATCAGACCGTAGACAGTGTGCAGCTGAACGAAGCCTGCTCCTCCGGCTGCGGCTCCTTTATCGAAACCTTTGCCAAATCCCTGAATTACAGTGTACAGGACTTTGCTGCTGAGGCATTGTTTGCCCCTCATCCTATCGATCTGGGTACCCGCTGCACTGTATTCATGAACTCTAAGGTAAAACAGGCCCAGAAGGAAGGTGCTTCTGTAGCCGACATTTCCGCAGGTCTTGCTTATTCTGTTATCAAGAACGCCCTGTTTAAGGTCATCAAGGTATCTGATGCTTCCGAGCTGGGCAAAAATATCGTAGTACAGGGCGGAACCTTCTACAATGATGCCGTCCTTCGAAGCTTTGAGAAAATTGCAAACTGTGAAGCCACCCGTCCCGATATTGCAGGTATCATGGGCGCTTTCGGTGCCGCTCTCATTGCTAGGGAGCGCTATGAAGAGGGTTATGCGACCTCCATGCTCTCCTATCAGAAAATCTGCGACTTGAAATTCGAGACCAGCATGGCAAAGTGTAAAGGCTGTACCAACAGTTGCCGTCTTACTATTAATCGTTTCTCCGGCGGCAGACAGTATATCTCAGGCAACCGCTGTGAACGTGGTATCGGCGGTCAGAAAAATGCCAATAATGTGCCAAATTTATTTGAGTACAAGCTGAAGAGACTCTTTTCCTATGAACCCCTGGATGCGGACAAAGCTCCCAGAGGTACGGTAGGTATTCCCAGAGTCCTGAATATGTATGAAAACTACCCATTCTGGTATACTTTCTTTACCAAACTGGGCTACCGTGTGATTCTCTCCCCCAGTTCCAACAGGAAAATCTACGAACTGGGTATTGAATCCATTCCCAGTGAATCAGAGTGTTACCCGGCAAAGCTGGCTCACGGTCATGTGACCTGGCTGATCAAACAGGGCGTTGACTTTATCTTCTATCCTGCGCTTTTCTATGAGCGCAATGAATTTGAGGATGCCAATAACCATTACAACTGTCCTATCGTAACCTCTTATTCGGAAAATATTAAAAATAACGTAGATGAAATCGGACGCGGAGAGGTTGTTTTCCGCAATCCCTTCATGTCCTTCAGAGATCTGGATACCATAACAGATGCTCTGACGAAAGAATTTACCGAGCTTTACGCAGATGAGATTGCTGCTGCTGCAAAAGCCGGCTGGGAAGAGCTGGCTGCTGCCCGCCATGATATGCAGGTCAAGGGCGAAGAGGTACTGAAATATCTGGAAGAAACCGGTAAGCGCGGTATCGTTCTGGCAGGTCGTCCCTATCATATCGACCCTGAGATCAATCACGGTATTCCGGAATTAATCACTTCCTACGATATTGCAGTGCTGACTGAGGACTCTATCTCTCATCTGGCCAAGCCGGAACGCCCACTGATTGTATCCGACCAGTGGATGTACCACTCCAGACTTTACGCTGCTGCCAGCTATGTAAAGACAGTAGACAACCTGGACCTGATTCAGCTCAATTCTTTCGGCTGCGGTCTGGACGCGGTTACCACCGACCAGGTGAATGATATCCTTTCCGGCTCCGATAAGATCTATACCTGCTTAAAAATTGATGAAGTCAACAATCTGGGTGCTGCAAGAATCCGTATCCGCTCTCTTCTCTCTGCCATCCGTGTCAGAGAAAAGATGAACAAGGCACGTACTATTCGCTCTTCCGCTATCGAGAAAGTATCCTTTACGGAAGAAATGCGCAAGAACTATACCATTATCTGTCCGCAGATGTCGCCCATTCATTTTGAGATTTTACAGCCTGCATTCAATGCCTGCGGCTACAATTTCGTAGTTCTTGATAACGACAATAAGCACTCTGTGGACGTTGGACTGAAATATGTAAATAACGATGCCTGCTATCCTTCCCTGCTGGTAGTTGGCCAAATCATGGAAGCACTGCTTTCCGGTAAATATGACCTCAATCAGACAGCCATCATCATGACCCAGACAGGCGGCGGCTGTCGTGCTACCAACTATGTAGGCTTTATCCGCCGTGCGCTGGCAAAGGCCGGAATGGAACAGATTCCCGTTATTTCCCTGAATCTGGGCGGTATCGAGAGTAATCCCGGCTTCCATTTGAACGCGGAGCTGATGCTTCGCGCTGCTATCGGCGCACAGTTCGGTGATATCTTCATGCGCTGCGTATATCGCATGCGCCCTTATGAAGCAGTTCCCGGAAGCGTCAACGAAGTACACCGCAAATGGCTGAAGGTAGTACAGGACTATATATCCGCAAAACATATGAACCTGCTCAAATTCAACTCCCTGTGCAGGGCTATCATCCGTGACTTCGACAACATTCCGCTTAAGGATATCAAGAAGCCTCGTGTCGGTATCGTAGGTGAGATTCTCGTAAAATTCTCTCCTGCCGGTAATAACCACCTGGTAGAACTTTTAGAGTCAGAGGGAGCAGAAGCCGTTGTGCCTGACTTGATAGACTTCATGCTGTACTGCTTCTACAATCAGATTTACAAAGCTGAGCACTTAGGTACCAGTAAGAAAGCTGCCAAAGTCTCCAATCTGGGGATCTGGGCAATTGAACATATTTTGCGGGGAGCATCCGTAAAAGCATTTAAGAAGAGCAAACACTTTACACCGCCTACATCGATTCGCGAAATCGTAAGCTTTGCAGAACCCATCGTATCTATCGGCAACCAGACCGGTGAAGGCTGGTTCTTAACGGGTGAAATGGTAGAACTGATACATGACGGTGTGCCTAATATCGTATGTACCCAGCCTTTCGGCTGCCTGCCCAACCACGTGGTAGGTAAGGGTGTCATCAAATCACTGAGGAAGCATTATCCGGAGTCAAACGTAGTCGCTATCGACTATGATCCCGGTGCCAGTGAAGTAAATCAGCTGAACCGTATCAAGCTGATGTTATCCACCGCACAGAAGAATCTGCAGCGTGCAGAGTCAAAGGAATCATAACGTTACATATGCATACAACCGGGACATTCTATCTGAACCGTCCCGGTTGTTTATCTATTCCGGCCAGTCCTGAATCAAGTCTGCAATTTCCTTAAGATCAATCTGTAAATCTCCGTTATAAAGCGCAAGACCTGCTTTTCCTTCCAGCGGATAGATGCAGGGCATATTCTCATTCACAAAATCATATACCATCAAAATCTTCTTCTCCGGGTCAATGATCCAATATTCTTTTACACCTGCCTCAGCATATTTCTGTAATTTTTTCGTATAATCCATCTTGCGTGTAGAGTTGGATACCACTTCCAGCACAAATTCAGGAGCTCCCATAATTCCCCAGCGCTTAATCTTATTCCTGTCACACGCAATAACCAAATCCGGCTGAATCATCGTTTTATCATCACAATCGAGGCGAACATCTACAGGGGCGATAGCAGGGATGCAATTACCGCCTTTTTTCTGAATATATGCATCCACATAGGAAAACATTTTGCCGGCTATCCTCTGATGTACAAATCCCGGGGCACTCATATCATAAATTACACCATCAATCAGCTCTGCCCTTCGTTCATCAGGTAATGTATAATAGTCTGCTACTGTGTATTCTCCCTGACGTTTTCCTCTTTGAGCTCCATATGCATTCGCAGACTCTCTTACACACATCGTCTGTGTTGTCTTCTGCTTTTCTCCATCGCCATATGCAGCCGGCTTGTGCTCACTTTTGGCCGACACCGTGCCCCCTGAAGGAATCGTCTCCTCTCCGGCAAGTACTCTCTCAATTGCCTGACGAGTAGCGTAACGTGGGTAGGCAGTCTCCCCGGTAAATATTTTCTGCAGTGTACCCAACGGAACACCGCTATATTCAGACAACTGTGCCATCGTGTAGCCACGTTCCTGCTTAATTCGCTTCATTTCATCCAATGTCATTCAAGACTCCTCCTTCTGATACAATTCAATTAATCCATCCTTTTTTAACTAATATAATTGTATCACGGTTCTGCCCGTAACGCAACCGTTTTTTAACCTTTTATCAACCTTTTAATTCATAACTGCGCGGTGTCGGCTGTTTGAACTGTTATCCCAAGCGATACTGTTCACAGCAACATTATGCGCACAAAAAAAGAAGCCGCGTACCGCCTAAGTACAACGACTTCCTCTCCAAATACTTGTAACAGTTCAGACGGGGTCTGAGCTACTTACTTCTGCATCAGGACGCATTTGCCATTCTGCTGTCCAGATACTGCTGCAGCGCCTCCACTGCTTCCTCAGGGCTTAAGCCCGCTTCTTCAATCAAATCATTCACAGTTCCCAGGTCTTTGATTCTTTTCTCCTCGTACATAGCCTCCAGTTCCTTTTTCTCAGACTCGATTCTGGTCAGAAGCGCAGAAATCAGTTCTTGCTTTGCTGTGATTTTCTCTTCAATTGTTTTCTTCGTTCCTCTTGCCATATATACCTCCTGATTCTCCGGCTGATCACTTTGCCGTAGATTTCAAATGCGCTGCAGCAGCCTTCTGTGTAAATGTCAAATTTCGTAGAACATGTTCCGCCGCATTGCTTATTTCCAGTATATGGACAAGGCAGGAAAATTATACCTGATTTCTCAGATTTTTAGGAATATAAATAAACTCAGCAGGGAGTTCTTCCTTACATCAAGTCAGTTTCTGAACAGTAACGCGGGTACACCTGAACCACGCTGTTGTTCTCAACAGAATAAACCGCATCATATAACTGCATATTTTTTTCGTTCAAATTATGTGTCACATGAAGAATCAGCCGGGTATCTTTTGCGATAATTCCCTCTTCCAGCTCCTTGGCCATTTGTTCATGCACAGAAGAAGTGAACTCGTCGAGTATCAAAATTTCACAATCCCTGTAAAGCGCCCTTGCGTAGGCGAGGCGCTTCTTCTCTCCGCCGGACAGCTCCCGAGCAGGCAGATGAAGTAAAGCATCCACATCTTTGCCGCCGCGACACATAGTCAGATTGCTTCGGTTCAAGACCAGGGCCAGCTTACCGCGGTCCTCTTCGCTTCCTGCCAGAATATTCTCCTTCACGTTTTTATGGAAGATCATCGGAGACTGTGCCACATAGCCAACACGATGCAGAAGACTCGCCTTGCTGATATCGTCATAGAAAGTGTCGTTCCACTGTATGTGGCCTGCAATCGGTGTAAGCTGCTTTAAGATCAGCCTGAGCAATGTGGTCTTGCCACTGCCGCTTTCACCAATGATTGCATATTTCTTTCCGGCAAAAAGCTCCATGGACACATGCTCCAGCACCATTTCTTCCCCATAGGCGCAGCTGACGTCCTGAAGAGAGATTTTATCCAGATCGGGTAACGGCGTGCCTCCTGACGTCCATACTTCTTTTCCCTCGATGCCCGCTCTTTCATATTCCTTAAAGCTTTGGCGAACTTCCGAAGCACTCCTTATTTGAGTCACGGTAGAGCCCAGCTCGCCGACAGGCCCCAAAGCGGAGGCGATCAATCGCTCGCCTTCATACTTTCTGTCTGAAGCCCGGCCAGCTTTTTCTGAAGGCCATGAGTCAGACCCATAAAAGCCGCAAACAATACCGCGCTGACCAGCGCAATGCGCCACTGCAGATACAACATTGCTCCAAAGGAAATTATGCTCACAGTACAATTTCGGATGAGCTGAAACAACGGCTCATAATAGGTGCTCTCCATCACATCCACCTGGTGCTGGTGCCGTGAGAGCACTTCGCCAATCTGACTTTTTCGGTGTAGCACCTCGGATTGCCATATCAGCCCTTTAGAAAGACGCTCCTTCATTTGGATGCGAATATCCCGCATGGTTCTCGCACATACTTTTTTGCTGCACCAATAGATTACAAGATAAACCAGATAATAACCACATGCAAGCAGGCAAAAGTCCGAAAATCCAAGGTCTGCATTAGCGCCGGTTACCATATCAACTATCAGTTTCAACAGCCACGCGCAGCCCAGACCCAAAATCCCCTGCATGACGCCCAGCATGATAGAAAACGTCACTTGAACGCGCATCCTTTTCATATCGCCACCTCCTGTATCCGCTTAGAACCGAGTTTTACATGAACATCATACTGCTCAGGGAAGTACGTTCTGTGAGCCACAGCGCACAGAGCCATTTGCGGATTCTCCGTCAAAAGCATTTCTTCGATTCTCTGCCCAAGCGCACTGTCCATATTGGTCGTCAATTCATCTGCGATCAGCAGGTCCGGGTTCGTCAACAACGCCCGTGCCATCGCTACTCTTGTCCTTTGACCGCCGGACAGATTTGCACCGCCATCCTCGATCATCAAATCAAGAGGCAAAGATAATTCCAGCTTCTGCAAAAGTCCACAAAGTACACCGTCAGCCACGTTCTGATCAAACACTATGTTCTGGCGCAAAGTGCCTTGAAAAAGAAACGGCTCCTGGGGAACATATGCAATCCTGTCCGTAAATCGGGAAATACATCCCGTCTGACAGACCTTATGTCCCACCATGAGTTCCAGAAACGTGCTTTTTCCGCTGCCGCTTTCGCCGGTGATCAGATGTTTTTCCCCTCTGCGGATGATCAGGCTCACGCCCTCCAGTAGTTGTGTCTCCGCTTCATATCGAAAGCACACATCCCGAACCTCCAACAGCACATCTCCCGCCTTTTGAGGCAGCGAATCAGACGGCGGCACTTCCTCCAGATACGCGTCTAACTCCTTTTTCAGCTGCTCTACGCCCTTGATTTTCACTCTAATCCGCGAAAGCATCGACCATTGATTCAGCGCCTGCACAGAGAGTTCAGCAGCAGAGACAAATATCCCCAGTCCCGTTCGGCCGCTATAGGCAAGTCCACCCCCGATGATCAAGATGAGGATATATATCAGCATGTTCTGACCAACACCAAGTGTCTCGATTCCCAACTGCGCCAGACGGTAATCGTACAGTGTCTTCTCCAATGATTTGTTGGCTTGAGAGAAATTTTCCTCCGCCAACGCCTCCATCCGGTTCAGGTGAATCTCCTCATAGCCCTCATGAAGTTCTGCCAGCGTATCGACAAACGCAGCTTTTTTCTCTTGCAGCTGCCGCTGCTTCTCCGTCAATTTTTTTCTTAAGAATCGAATCGCAACGCCAAAGCCCACCGCAGCCGCAGTAACCGCAAATCCGCATTGCAAGGAGATGACAAAAAGAGTCACAAACGTAGTGCCGAATTGGATCATCAGCTTCATTCCATATAGACCTATGTAAAAATACTGATTCAGGACCGTATCCACCTCGCCTAAAAAGAACGATATGTGCTCCTCATCGCTTTTGATCCCATGGGACTGGGCAGACTGCCTCAAAAATGCCTTTGCAGCTCTTCTCTTTACCTCTGTGGAAAAAACAGCGTACGAGCGTCCGCGAATGTATGATTCAAACAGTTCAAGGAAAATTGAAAGGGCAAGAGCCACTGCCGTCAGCAACGCCAGACAACCATTGACAGCTTCCTTCTCCAGGTCGCTGATCAGCCGCATCTGCATATACACAAATGCGCAGGAAACCAGCGCAGACAGGGCTTGTACGAACACAAGGCTTGCTGAAGTACGTCGGGTAAATTTCATTCATTTATTCCTCCGCCTTAACATACAAAGCTCTCGGAACATCCTCTTTATAGACATTAAATGCTCCATAATAGCGTGTATTATCAAATACTTCCAAACACATATCATCATTGGGTACAAAAAGCCAGAACTCTTCATGCTCACCGTCTGATAATTGAGGTAATTTTAAATTCATTTCTTCTGTATATTTGTCTGCATATTTCAAAGAAACAACCACGCAGCCGTTACTTAATATTGTTTTTACGTAATAATCGTATGTAACACCGGGTGCCAATTTCATCCACAATTGTTCGAATAATATATGATAATCATCGCACTCCATCAACTCTTCCACCGCTAATGTATCAATATCCTCAACTTTTATCCACTCCTTCGCACATTCCCCAGCGCTTGAACTATCCATGATCTGCCCAAGCAAATCATGACATGCTATTGTCTCAGCATCATTCTCGGGCAAGTCAAAAAATTCAATGAAACTCCCATTCTTTTCATACTTCTGTTCAGTTATACTTGTTACTTCCGAATTAAACTTATATAATGTTTCCTCTTTGTCATCTTTTTCTTCTGCCATATTCTCTTGTGCAAACTCTTGAATGGAGTAGTCCATTAACACTTTATAATCATCTTCCCTCACGCCTTCGTAATTCTTCACTATTTTGTAGCCCTCCGGAAAAGCACTTAACATCTCCGGTATGTTCACTCTAACCATTTTATCATTCACTTTCTTAAAGAGAATAATTCGATTATTCAACGTTTGCAATGCAAACAGCTCCTCGTCCATGCATTCTATCCTGTAGATAGAATCATATGAAGATACTTCCTCCAAATATAAAAAGTCATCTATATCAACCAGATACTCATTCACTATGTTCCCCTCTAAATTAAGTGAACAGATACTATAGCTATTCTCTCCTTCTCGCACTGAATTTTTAAATACGTAGATTAAATCATTATAAACATCAACGGTCGGAACAACTTCTCCTTCTTGCTTGTTGATATTATAGGAAAAGCTCCCGATTTTTGTTTTCTCATTATTGTTTACATTCAATTTCAATATTTCGTAGAAGTAGAATTCATCATTACCCTCTTCAATTAAATCCGGATAAAAAATGAGCAGTTCTTCATCAGAAATTTTTTCAAGATAAGACATTGGAATATTAGTATACCAATTATGTATATCACACAAATTATTATCTATAGCATAATACACCTTGTTAACAAGCTTATTATCTTGTTGACTGCACGTGGTAAATACAATCCCCTCATTCATTATAACTGCACTGTTTGTAGACATGTAAAAATCACTTACTTCACCCAACTGTTTTATCTTACCACTTAACACATCATATTCATACAAAGTCAATGAATTAACACCTTGTTGTTCTTCTTCACAAATTTCATAAAAGATTATCTTATTACGGGTATAAACTAACACAACCGCATCGTTATTGTTTTCAAGAATACTAATTACACTTGTTTCCTCTAAGTTGTCATTCCCCATGTTTGCAGAGCATGAGGACAATATAAAAATACTTATAAGTAATAATAATACCTTTTTCATTTATCCCTCCTGTTAAATGCATAACGGGCGAGCCCATAATAGCTCGCCCTGCTGTTCCTATCTTTCAAGCAATATCCTAACAAGCTGATTGCACAACTGTTATTGATAATCTTTTTCATCAATATATACAGGATATGCTATATTTCCTTTTGTACGTCCACACTTTGAACATACTTGCTGGTATCCATTGTTGACCGGATCCACACAGACTACCTCCCATTCATGCGAGATATATTCTGTAGTCTTATCTTCCAATACATAGCCACAATAGCATGAATACGTAACTGTTATTGTAGTAAGTTTGCAATAATCATCTGTAACTTCCGTGCTTTTCTCTTCTGTTATCACAAATTCATGAAAATGTTCTTCCGCACATACATTCATCGTATTAATCAACGAAAAAGCAACAACCATAGCCAGTAATGTCTTTAAAACTCTCATACCTTTTCTCCTCTTCTAAATTTCATGTTATTCACACGAAATCACTTATAATACCCCAAATTTCTAGCCATTGTCGCATCATAAGCCTCTTGTGCTGTCACCCAATACTTACCGAGTAACAGTTTGTTTTGCAGTTGCAGGCCCACAATAATAATTTGTTTCTTGCTGATAATACGGAACTCCAAGAACAGTCATCGTGATATTTGTACTTCGAGCACTCGCAGTCTTAAACATTTTATTCCAAAACTTCTGACATTCTTCATCAGAAATATTAGGATCATTTAACATTTCCTGATATTGCTCTTCTGCAGTCTGTGGTTCGTCATTGGCATAGTCTCCACGAAATGAAACTTCCGCATCGCATTGTACGTTTTCCGCTGCATAAATATCACTGGCAAACAATAATAAACTAATCCCTACAGCACATAAAACAGACAGAGGTTTCTTAAGCTTTATTTTGTTCATATTATTCTCCTTTCACTCCCATTAGATGATTGATTTTACGCAAAAAATAACTCACCACCAAAGTACACAGTAAGTATAACTATATACTTTAAACTTGCAGCTTAACCAAAAGATCTTTTGTGCTTTAACTTTAACCTCTATTCTCTTCCTCCGCAACACCCAAAACTGTCAAAAACGGCGCTTCAAAAATTGACAACTTTGGGCATTGCATAAATTCTCGATACCTTTATAATCGAATTCATCATAAGAAAGGGGATTATCCATGATGAAAAAAATTTTCAAAACGTTCCTTGCAGCTAATTTAAGTCTCTTTATCGCACTGTCATTGTTTATTACACCTATCCAGGATAACCATTATCCTCTCCAACCATTAAATGACTTAATTGGACAGAACAAGGGCACAAATTAGTGCTCTGACAACTTATCTTCAAGAATTGCCTCTAAATTGTAACATTTAGCCATATGAAAAAGCAGCGCGCTTTTTCTTACCTCCGCCCTCCATACCTTGTCATCATAATCTACAGAGCTCTGTGCTTTATAATTATACGCCATATTATATATACCGTCCGCAATATTACCGAATCGTCTTACAAGTGCATTCTCTCGGATAATCCTTCGGGAGATTGCATTTGACTCTTCATAATCCCCCATATTCCCCAGTACACTTGCTATATGTGCCATGATGAATTCATACATGCTAATATTCTGAGCAATTTTATCTGATTTTTCATACTGCTTACAAATCTTCCTCAATATTTCATGATACATGTTTATTTGCTCTGTACCTTGCACAAATGCCATATTTATTAAACACGTCATTTCACCTATTGTTATAAATAAATCAATATCGTTCTTTATAATCTTTAATGGCACTGTACATGCTAAAGCCTCACTAAGTCCACCCATCACCATATCTCTGGAAAGTTCACCGCAGTTATACATTAAAAGCAAACGCGATTCTTCTATATACTGCCGATTAATAGGTTCCTCCATAGAAATCATCCCTTCAAGCGTTTCCAGAGCTTGCTTTTCCTTCTCATAATCCCTATTGTATCCATAAGTCGCAATATCTCTCACCAGTCGCAATGCTTCCGGATTGGATGTTATAATATCCACCCTCTGGTATTCTCCCGACATACCAAGTCTTGCCAGCACTTCCCTTGCAATCGGCAACTGCATCTTACCGTCCGTCAACTCTACTCTGACAATTGTCTTCTCCGAACATATCCCATCGCACAATTCTTTTCGGGTCATGCCAAGCATCATTCTACGCTTATAAATCATTTCGTTGATACAAAACGTATTTTTTTGCAGATACAAATAGCAGTTATTTCGCATAGCCGGGCGCATACCGCAATCTTTATACATCTCTTCGAGCGTCTGTATCCATAACGCGTTTTCTTCCTGCATTTGAGAAAAAGCCTCCAGCTGCTTTTGTTCTCCTGCCTCTTGCGCCTGTTGTACAAAATGCTCATATAGCTTTTCCCGCTCCAACAATAATTCCCAGAAATAATACAACCGCTGCGTGTTCCTCAGACACTCAATTGCTTTATTACAGTTCTTTAAAAGCATGCTCCAATCCGAAACTTCCTTTGCAAGACTCACCATGCACTGATAGTATACTATTTTAGGAATAATCTTTGCTTGTATGTATTCGTCCTCAATAGAACGCTTTATATATTCCAACAATTCGAGACTGCATTGTAATAAATATTCCGGATGGCTGTAGCGCACATAATCTAACACCAGATCTATTTCCTGCTCGGATAATATCAGTTCATGCAACGGTTTTGTATCAATATTCGGAACCGTTAACTTCAAAGCTCTCTCTATCATTTCCTTAACAGAATCCCCCCCGCAACCTTTCCCTGTCAAAATCTGAGTCTCCATAACCAGACAAAACTGCTGTTCTAAATTGTTTTTCATGGATACTCTGCTTTTATATTTTTGCAGAAGCTCCTCTGCCTGTTCAAACTGCTCTCGATTGATGCAATTTAATATTTGTTGCCGAAGCTTCCATTTTTCATATTCATCCCGAAACAGAAAGCTTTCATTTCTCGTATCAGACAACCCCAATCGCTGCATTAAACGCTCTCTTAATAACTTATCCGCACTTCGCTCCCCGTTGCAAATTCTGGTAAACATACTTTGCGAACAGAGTCCTTCACATAACGCCTCTATCAATACACCTCTTTTTTTCGTTTGTGCTTTCAATAAATCAGCAAATTCATTCATATATTGTATTCCCCTTTGTTCTTTACTGCATTTTATTTATCGTTACATTTTGGTGAACAGCTTGAATCAAGCCTCAAAATAGATATGACGAAACAGTTCAGTCCCCTGTCTGAACTGTTTCGTCATGAAGCTGCAGGTCATAGAAAGCATTCTTAAATTTCCCTGATATCATAGGGGGTAGCCTGATAAACATAGTAGTTCAGCCAGTTGCTGTACAGATTATTACTATGTGACCTCCACTGCAACAACGGTTTCTCCTCGGGATTATCATTAGGATAATAATTATACGGCACCTGAATCGGCAGCCCTTTATTCAGATCACGATAATATTCATTATTCAAAGTATATCTGTCGTACTCCGGATGACCGTTGACAAAAATCTTTTTTCCGTTTTCGGCAATTGCCAGGAACACCCCTGCCACCGGTGACTCCGCCAGTACAGTCAGTTCCTTGCAAGCATGAATAGCCTCTGCAGGTGTCTCGGTATGACGGCTGTGCGGTGCCAGGAAAATATCATCAAAACCTCTTACAAGAGGAATCTTACGATTGGACACTTTATGTTCGTATACACCAAACAGCTTCTGCGGCAGCTGCTTCTTGTTAATCCCATAATAGTGATAAAGTCCTGCCTGCGCTGCCCAGCAGATGTGCAGTGTGGACGTCACATGGGTTTCAGCCCAGTCAAGGATCTCGCAGGTCTCCTCCCAGTAATCCACCTCTTCAAAACTAATGTCTTCCACAGGTGCACCTGTTACTATCATTCCGTCAAACTTCTGATCTCTGACTTCATCCAAGGTGGTATAAAATTTATTCAGATGGCTGGCAGATGTATTTTGAGAGACATGGCTCTTTACATTCATGAAAGTCACGTCAATCTGCAGCGGTGTGTTGGACAGGGCACGAAGAAGCTGCAGTTCAGTATCCTGTTTTATCGGCATATTATTTAAAATCAACACCTGCAAAGGACGGATGTCCTGATGCAGGGCACGGTACTCATCCATCACAAATATATTTTCATTCTCCAGTATCTCCCTTGCGGGCAGATCACTTTGTGTTTTAATAGGCATTTTCCTATCCTCCTATTTTTTCCCTACAAACAAGTTACTTACTCCCGAATCCCCAGGTATTCACTGCGGAACTGCTCCTCCGTAATGATAGGAATATTCAGTTCCTTCGCTTTTTTATTTTTAGAAGATGTGGAAGCAATATCATTATTGATCAGGCAGTCTGTCTTGGAAGTCACGCTTCCTGTCACCTTACCGCCTTTTTGCTCAATGATTTCCTTCAGTTCATTTCTGCTGCCGTAATGATCCAGACTGCCGGTGATAACGAACACCTTTCCGGTAAGTGTCTGAGCAGACACATCTATCTGCGGAACTTCCACTTCCAGTTCCTTCATCAGATTATCGATCTTCATCAGATTTTCTTCCCGGTGCATATGCTCCACAAAAGCAGCAGCAATCACCTCGCCAACACCTTCAATGGCGCTCAGTTCTTCCGCATCTGCCTGCTTCATCCGCTCAAGGTCGTAGTCAAAATGCCTGCAAAGCATCTTTGCATTGGCCACACCGATATTAGCAATGCCCAGTCCGTAGATAACTCTGGGAAGTGTAGTCTTTCTTGAAGTTTCCACGCTCTGAATCAGATTCCGATAGGACTTCTCTCCAAAACCTTCCATCTGAGTGATCACTTCCTCATATCGGTCAAGATGATACAGGTCCGCATATTCATGGATGAATCCCTGATCGATAAACTTCTCCAGCGTAGCCTCACTCAAGCCATCTATATTCAATGCATCCCGGCTGACAAACAGTGTATAGGCTTTGATCTTCTTGGCTGCACAATCTTCATTCGTACAGTACAGTGACTGCACATCGTTAATCTGTCTGATTTGGGTAGCCCCGCCGCAGACAGGACATACCTTGGGAATTTCCAAAGTATCGCTGCCGGTCAGATTCTCTGCAATCTGTGGGATGATCATGTTTGCTTTATACACAGTAATCCTGTCACCTATTCCCAAGCGCAGACTTCTGACAATGCTGACATTGTGGACAGAAGCACGGCTTACTGTCGTTCCCTCCAGTTCTACAGGCTCGAAGATTGCCACCGGATTGATAAGCCCTGTTCTGCTGGCACTCCATTCCATATCCGTAAGGGTGGTCTCCCTGATTTCATCGGCCCATTTAAAAGCAATGGAATGTCTCGGGAATTTGGCAGTACGTCCCAGAGACTGCCCATAGGCAATATCTTCATAAGTCAGTACCAGGCCGTCTGATGGAATATCATAATCCGGGATCCGGTGCTCAAATTCCTCCACAGCCTCCAGAATATTCTCCTGATTTACTTTGATGTAATCTACCACATCGAAGCCCTGTTCTTTTAGAAACAGGAACTGTTTCTCCCTGGAATTCTCAAAATCCACGCCTTCTGCACTGACCAGGGTAAATGCATACAGCTTTACATTTCTCCCGGCAGTAATCTCATTATTCAGCTGCCTTACAGAACCGCTACAAAGATTACGGGGATTCTTATATTTTGCATCTACATCTTCAATCTGCGCATTGATCTTCTCAAAATCACTGTAGCTGATAACCGCCTCACCACGCAGCACCAGTTCTCCCCGGAAAGAAATGCTCACCGGCAGATTCTTAAAGGTTCTGGCATTATTGGTGATGACTTCACCGATTTCGCCATTTCCCCTGGTAACGGCTTTCACAAGCTTTCCTCCCTGATAGGTGAGCACTACCGTCAGACCATCCAGCTTCCAGCTGAGAAGTCCTTCCTTTCCCTGAAGCCAGTCCCTGAGTTCCTCCCTGCTCTTGGTCTTTCCCAGAGAAAGCATGGGACTTTCGTGACGTTCCTTGGGCAGTTCTTCTACTGCTTCATATCCTACATTTACGGTAGGGCTGTTGGAGAGAATGATACCGGTCTCTGCCTCCAAAGCAGTCAACTCATCATACAACCTGTCGTATTCAAGGTTGCTCATGATTTCCCTGTCCTCTGCATAGTAAGCTTTGGCTGCTTCATTCAGCGTCTCTACCAAATATTTGATTCTTTCTGATTGATTCATCTGCACTTTGCTCCTGCTT
Organism: Lachnospiraceae bacterium; assembly: GCA_017620975.1. Next base: position 23,983 of record JAGAUD010000027.1, read on the forward strand.
CTTTTTTCAACGCTTCCTGACTTTCCACCCCATCCTATCGTTTCAGCCCTGCAAGCGTATATAACTGCTCCATTTCGCTTTCCGTCAGTTCCCGATATTTTCCATAAGGAATCTTATCCAGACTGATATTCATGATCCTGACTCTCTTAAGCTTCTTTACTTCATAACCGCAGGCTTCGCACATTCTGCGGATCTGGCGGTTGAGCCCCTGGGTCAGGATGATCCGGAAGGTGAATTTTCCTTCTGCTTTCACCTGACAGGGTCTTGTGGTCCGCTCCAGTTCTTTCAGATAGATTCCGGTGCTCATCGTCTCCAGAAATTCCTCGGTGATTTCCTTATCCACCTTTACAACATATTCTTTCTCATGACGGTTGGCACCACGCATCATGGCATCTATCAGCTGTCCATCATTTGTCAGAAGCAGCAAGCCCTCTGAATTCTTGTCCAGTCGACCTGCGTATGTCACTCTGATGGGATAATGTATCATGTCCGTAATGATTTTCTCTGCATGGCGATCTTTCTCCGTACAAGTCACACCTACCGGTTTATAGAATGCCAGAACTACTGTCTTAGGCTTTCCGCCGATTCTTTTCCCGTTCAGCGCCACTTCATCCTCATCTGACACCTTTGTACCCATACCGGCGATACTGCCATTTACCGTCACACGGCACTGCTCTATCAAACGGTCTGCTTCTCTGCGGGAGCAGATACCGTGTTCTGCCAGATATTTATTTAATCTAATCTGTTCCATCTACAGGCTCCATTTCACTGATTTTTCTCACAGAAGGCAC
>JAGAUD010000028.1 GCA_017620975.1 Lachnospiraceae bacterium
AGGCTGCAGTATTGCAAAATTTGTTCAGTGAAATATATATTAGGGATATTTTCAAACGTAACCGCATCAAGAATATTGGTGAATTGGAAGATCTGTTGAATATCCTTTCTTCTGCCATTGGTTCGTTGACCAATCCCGAAAAATTGAAGAACACTTTCAAGACCGTAAAGAAATCCAGAATCACTTCCGTTACCATTAAGAAATATCTGGATTATTTTGAGGACTCTTTCCTGATTGAATCAGCACAAAGATACGACATTAAAGGAAAGGCATATATTGAGACTCCAAAGAAATATTATTTTTCTGATCTTGGACTTCGTAATGCCAGAATCAACTTTCGCCAGTTTGAACAGACACATTCTATGGAGAATGTAATCTACAATGAATTGCGTATGCGTGGTTACAGCGTAGATGTTGGTGTTGTCACTATTGCGGAAAAAGATCAGGACGGAAAAGTGAACCGAAAACAACTGGAAGTCGATTTCGTATGTAATCTTGGTTCTTCCAGATATTATATCCAGTCAGCATATTCGTTGCCGGATGAAGCAAAGCGTACTCAGGAAATCAGACCGTTCAGAAAGATTGATGATTCTTTCAAGAAGATCGTTATTACAAAAGATATTGTGCAGCCCTATTATGATGACTATGGTATCCTGACCGTGAACATTTATGATTTCCTTCTTAATCCGCAGATTCTCGAAAAATAGTCAATGTAAACTGGCATAGCAGGTGAGAAACGAATGGGAATTCCCACTCATTTCCCACCTGCTCATATCCCCTTTTACTATTTCATTCACCCACTGACGGAAGGCAGATTTCCAAGGTTATTATCTTCCGAGCCATCCGGCAGGGATTTCAAATATTCGGAATTGTTCCGGTGAGCAATGCCAACACCCTGGATTTCTCCTGCTTTTGCCATGGCTACACCCTCTTCCTTGGAAACTGTCTCGCCATCTGAAAGCTGGTATCCTGTTATCCGCCCGCTTGTTTTTACAAGACCTACAATTTCTTTCGCATCTGCTTTTGTTTCCGGGACTTCGTCAAGTGCTGCATAGGCGAGTTTTGCACCTAAGTCATTTTTATCTGAATCCATCTTTTTCCTCCATTTGTGTGTATCATTTTTTACCTGGTACTAGTATCACGGCGGCAAAATATCTTTTTACGCCCAAATCATATTATTTGAAAAGCAGAAAATAATATACACTATGGATCCGGGATTCCTACTCCCGGCAAACACCTTCCGGCACCTGCACCTGACTTTCCACACTGCCGTCCGCTTTTTTCATATGAGAGACATAAATCTCGCCGTAAGGAGTGGGGAAAGTCCCCTTCGCCCATTCCAAATCTCCAAGATGGGGCTCTATCTTCACCTTCTTACATCCCGGCTCCAGCACTTTAATTCCCAGCACATTTTCGGAGAGCCATGGCGTAACGCCGCTTGCCCAGCCATGGCAGAAGCTGTGTCGGTGTCCTTTATAACAATAACCGCCGTAGGAAGCGTGCACATCCACCTTGCCTTCTTCGGTAAGCTCATCGATTCTGGAAGCATTCTCCATCCAATCAATATCAAAATCCTCCCAGAACGTCGTGGCACCCAGTTTCAGCATTCCGCCCCAGTACTCTCTAATGAACTTTAAGCAATTCTCATAATCTCCCGCCATGGCCATGGCAGTCAAAATATAATATCCCATAAAGGTAGACATGCCCTTGGCGCCGTCTTTCTTCAGGATGTCTTCATAAACTGCTGAAGCATCCTTTAACCCTGCCATTACCAGAAGAGCTGCGGCCTGCTTGGAATCTTCATACTCCTGTGGGCAGCTTTCCAGGCGCGCAAGATCTGCTTTGCACTTCTCTGCATACTCCTCCTCATGAAGCACTTCGAATATCTTGATCAGACTTTTGACCGCCATTACATGCAGTGCCTGGACTCCGGCATCTACCACTTTGTCTTTCCCGACAGAGGGCCAGTCAAGGAACCGTCCCTTTGTAACAGTGTCTTTTCCATTTTCATCAATATATTCCGAAAGTTGGTCTGAAAGTCCCTTTAAATAATTCTTTTGTTTCTCCAGAAATTCCTTTTTGCCGGTACGCAGGAACCAGTCATATACAATAATAGCATACCACATGGAATAGCTGGCCATGGTGTTCATCCAGCCGGGCAGCGGGGTCTCCTTTCTGATCAAATCAAGACTCTTTTCCACAGAAGGATCTTCTCCGAATACTGCAGAAACCGTCATCATTTCCGGATGCATGTCTCCTATCCACACAAGTCGGTCTCTCTTGATACCATCCCATATATATTCCTGCATATTCAAATGTACCGTATAGGCTCCCACATCCCAGATACGTTTGAGCAGCGGATCACTGCAGCTGAAGCTTCCACGGTATGGTACGTCCTTATACACCAGTACGGCGCAGATGCTCTTTAATGTCAGAACCGCTTCATCCTCTTCCAGGTCAACGCGCACAAAACGAAAACCTGTCTCGCCTATCTGATTCATGCTCATTGAACCTACTTCCACCATCATATCTCTTCTGGCATGATCATTGGTGGCATTGGTCGCTCCACCCAGTTCTGCCATGGCTTCCGACACAGACTCACCGAATCTGATACGCACTTTCGCGCCTTTTTTGGTACTGTCCTGCCATGCAAGCAGCCGGATACCCCCGTGGATCTCTACTCCATAGTCCAGCAGGATGGACGATTTCCTGCCTTCTGAATTTTGCATGATACAGGGATTCGTTGCTCCAAGAGAAATCTGCAGTTCTCTTTCCTCAAGCAGAACCTCACTGTTCTTCACATCTCCCTGCATCCACACAATTCTTTTGGGTAAAAAAAATCTGCGGCTTCTGATATCAGTTTGCCCTATTGATGCATCTTCACCCATCACTCTGAAAATATCATTTCTTTCCCGTGTTTCCATTATGCATTCTCCTTCTTCTTTGCTGCATTTTCCACTACTAACATTACTTTTTTCAGATTCCTTGACACATTTCTTTCAATTGCTATAATAATAAAAAGAACCATTGAAACCGGAAAGGAGTCTCCCATGAGCATCCCGAATCTTACTCCACAAACTATGTTTCCCGGTGAGGATCTTCCATTTTACATTGGGAAATACTACCACACAAACTTTTCCGAGCTCCACTATCATACCCATGAATTCATAGAAATCGTGTACGTGTGTGACGGCAGGGGGTACCATGTTTATGATGGTAATACCTATCCTGTTACCAAGGGAGAGCTCTATATCATCAACTCCGGCATTCCTCATTGCTTCTATCCCACCGATGAGCTCAATTCGCAACATCTGGTGGTGTACAATCTGTCCTTCATTCCGAAATTCATAGAGGGGATCAATATTGATCTACCGATCCTAACCGAGCTGACAGATATCATGCTGTACAAGTCCCTGTACGCGGAAGAAATCATCTACACGCCTGACTTAAAGCTCCCCGGCTCCATGCGCCCTGAAATTGAACAGCTTTATGAGAAAATGTACCTGGAATTCACCTCACAAGGTATCAATTACCGGGAAATTCTGCGTCTGTTACTGTGTGAACTCCTGCTCAAAATCCACCGCTTTTATAAGCTTGGAAAAGAGGCTTCCGAAAATGCCGGCAGTGCTTTCCGCCACCAGTTGATTCCTGATTGCATTGCCTATCTTAAGGAAAATTATGCTCAGAAAATTACTATCGAAGAACTTTCGGGCACTTTTTTCCTGAGTAAAAGTTATCTTTCCGGTCTATTTAAGAAAGCAACCGGATACGGTGTAGTGGAATATCTTCAACATATCCGAATAGAAAAAGCATGCGAGCTGTTAGCTACTACCAATTTGCCCATTACCAGGATCAGCGAACAGGTTGGCTTCGGGGACTACCGCTTCTTTAACAAGTCCTTCAAGAAAATAACAGGTGTCACTGCTCATGAATATAGAAAAAAGCACATATAGAATACCGTATTCTGACGGTATTGTATATGCGCTTTTGTTGGATAAATGGGGGCGATTGTCTATTTATCTTTCCGAAAAAACCGATCCAGCTTCTCCAGACACCGAATTAATACTTCCATCTCGTCTTCTTTCAAATCCTTAACAATTTCGCGAATCATTTTTTTATGAAAGTCCCTGTGGTGGAAAAAAGCTTTCCTGCCCTTGTCAGTCAGTGTCACCAGGACCACACGCTTATCCTCTGTACTTCTCTGACGCACAATGTACTTTTTGTGCTCCAGACTGTTCATGTTGGTGGTCAACGTGCCCATCGTCACGTCCATACGCTTAGCAATGTCTGACATTCTGAGGGGCTCTTCAATGCCGATCGCTTCTATAATATGCATATCATTGTTGCTGATATCCTTAAATTCTTCCGTAATTACAGCCTTGGCCTCTGTAGCCATTACATTACCGAACAAGCTTACCAACAATCTGTTCAAATCCAGAGTTGCTTTCTTCTCCATGCCTGACCTCATTTTTTCACATCTGTTATATATTGGGGCAACTGTTACCATACCAGAACACAAGCCCCATATGTAAGCCCTGCGCCGAATCCGGACAGAACAATCCTGTCTCCGCTATGCAGCCTTCCTTCCCGGTTCAATTCGTCTAACAGTACCGGAATTGTAGCAGATGACATATTTCCTACTCTGTCAAGGTTCATAGGGAACTTTCCGATATCTGCTCCCAGACGCTTTGCCACGGCTTCAATAATGCGTACATTGGCCTGATGCAGAACAAACAGATCAATATCCTCAACACTAAGTCCGGTTTTCTCCAGCACTTCGCGGATGCACGCAGGCACCTGCCTGGTGGCAAAGCGATAAACGGCCTGACCGTCCATCTGCACATAAAAATCATCCTTTTCTGTGCTCTCATTGGCTTCCCTGTAAAGTGGATTAGCAATCAAGCGCTCTCTGCATTTCAGTACCATTCCCTTACTGCCATCCGATTTCTGCACGCTGTCCACAAGTCCGGACTCACCATCCTCCACAGCTTCTGCCAGAACAGCGCCTGCACCGTCACCGAATAAAATACAGGTAGAACGATCCTCCCAGTCCATCAGCTTGGACAACACTTCACTGCCCACCACCAAAATATTACGATACATCCCGGACTGAATGTAGGCATTGGCTGTAGTCAAACCAAATAAAAATCCTGAGCAGGCTGCATTAATATCAAAAGCAACTGCATTCACCGCTCCGATTTCCTGCTGCACCTGACAGGCACAACAGGGCAGAAGATACTCAGGTGAGCAGGTAGCCAGAAGAATCATGTCTACTTCCTCTGCCGCTTTTCCAGCCTGCTCCAGAGCTTTCCTGCAAGCTTCTGCCGCAATAGATGCCACAGTTTCCCCGGTAGAAAGGTGCCGCTCAGCAATGCCGGTCCTTTCCCGAATCCACTCATCAGACGTATCCATCCACTCCGTCAAGCGAGTGTTCGTCACAACCTTTCCGGGAAGTGCGCTTCCTGTACCGGTTATCTTCATCTTCATAAGGTAAATTCCTCCATAATCTCTGCTACCGTTTCGATTCTTTTTGCCCGATAGGCATTTTGTCCACAGAAAATAAGCCCCTCTTCAAGTCTGCCTTCCACTGCATTTATCAGCGCCTCGGTAATGCAATAGGGCGCAATGGCAGGTTTGCACGTTTTGATGCACTGCCTGCAGCCTCTCATAAATCGCTCTCCCGCTTTTACTTTATCCAGGAAAGCATTATGAATCGCTCTTCCCGGCATTCCCACAGGACTGTTCACGATTACAATATCCTCTTCGGAAGCATTGATATAAGCCTGCTTATAAGCATCACTGGCATCACATTCCTTGGTAGTCACAAACCTTGTGCCCAGCTGCACACCGCTCGCTCCCATTTCAAGGTAGTGAAGCATATCTTCCCTGGTGTAGACACCGCCTGCCACAATCACAGGCGCATCCAGTTCCATTTCCTTAGCACAGTCTATGATAGCTTTCACTTCTTCATCATAGATTTGTGGTGTCAAGCGGCTCAAATCTTCTCTGCTAAATCCCAGATGACCGCCCGCAAGAGGTCCTTCCACTACAATAAAATCGGGCTTACGATTATATTTTTTCATCCAATATTTTGCAATAATATATAATGCTTTTTTGCTGGATACAATTGGGGCAATTTTCGTGTGAGACTCTTTGGTCAATGCAGGAAGATCCATAGGTAAACCGGCACCGGAAATGATGCAGTCAGCTCCGTCCTCCACTGCCGCTTTCACATACTCTTCGTAATGCTGCGTGGCAACCATAATGTTGACACCGATGATACCTTCCGGTGCAAGAGCCCTTGCCTTCTGTATTTCCTGATGAACAGCCTTCAGATTACATTCCAGGGGTTTGCGGGCAAACTCTTTATCGCGAAAACCAATCTGCGCAGTAGAGATAATGCCGATTCCTCCGGCTTTTGCCACTGCGGAAGCCAGACCTGACAGACTGACTCCTACGCCCATCCCGCCCTGAATGACCGGAACCCTGGCACATAAATCGCCGATTCGCAGTTTCTTAGGGCTCTTATTTTTACTATTTACTTCCCTGCCATCCGGCACCTCACCCTGAAATACTTTGCTTTTTAACTCTTGCGTCTGCATTTGACCTTATCCTTATTCTTTATTTTTAAAAAGACCTGAAACGCTGATATCTCTGCTCAGCAATTTCTTCGCCGCTCATACCGCTGTATCGCTCTAAAAACAGCTTAATCTGTTCCTTCATATATCCACCGATAGGCTCTACCGATTTCTTATCCGCACCGCCGAATTCCGGTATAATCTGCTCGATTACACCAAGACGTTTCAAATCTTCTGCAGTGATATTCATCACTTCACTGGCTTCTTTTGCCTTATTGGAATCTTTCCAAAGGATGGAGGCAAAGCCTTCCGGAGAAAGAATGGAATAGGTAGCATTCTCCATCATCCACACTTCATTTCCAACTGCAGTCGCCAATGCACCACCGCTGCCGCCTTCTCCGATGAGAATACACAGCACAGGTACTTTCAAGGAGGACATTTCCAGAAGATTTCTGGCAATAGCCTCTCCCTGTCCTCTTTCTTCGGCTTCAATACCGCAGAATGCACCGGATGTATTGACAAAACTAATGATAGGACGATTGAAGTTCTCTGCCTGCTTCATAAGTCGCAGAGCTTTGCGATATCCTTCCGGCATGGGCATACCGAAATTACGCTTTTGGCATTCCTTAAAGTCCTTACCTTTGATATCAGCAATAACCGTAACCGGCTGACCATCCACGAAAGCCACGCCACCTACGATAGCTGCATCATCACGATAATAGCGGTCTCCATGCGCTTCTACGAAAAAGTCAAAAATGTACTGCATATAATCGGTAGCTGCCGGACGGTCAACCTGTCTGACTGCCTTGACTTTTTCCCAGGCGGTTCTCGGAATATCCAGCCAGGAGCGTTCCTTCATGATTTCATTCAGCTGGAAGTGCACATTCAGATTCTTCTGGAAATTTGCATAATTTCCTTCATTGCACTGATGGGTCTTAATCAGGAAGTATATTGTTTTCTTTAAGTTCTCTCTTAAAACAATTCCGTCAATAAAACCGTGCTCTAATAAAAATTCCGAAGTCTGAAAACCTTCGGGAAGCTTCTGTCCAATGGTCTGCTCAATAACTCTCGGGCCGGCAAATCCAATGAGTGCTCCCGGCTCCGCCATAATAACATCTCCCAGCATGGCAAAGCTGGCCGTGACTCCTCCCGTAGTGGGATCCGTCAGAATGGTACAGTAAAGAAGTCCTGCTTCCGAATGCTTCTTGATCGCAGCGGAAGTCTTAGCCATCTGCATCAGGGAAATAATACCCTCCTGCATCCTGGCACCGCCGGAACAACAGAAGAGAAATACCGGCAGCTTCAGTTCTGTAGCCCTTTCAATCATTCCGGTGACCTTCTCTCCCACCACGTGCCCCATACTTCCCATAAGGAAACGGCTTTCACAGACTCCCAGTGCAGCATCCTCGCCAAATATTTTACACTGACCTACAGTCACTGCTTCATCTGTACCTGTCTTCTCTCTCGTCTCAGCCAGTTTTTCTTCATATCCTTCATATTTCAGAGGATTGCATACAGGCATATCTTCAAACCAGGGTGTAAAAGTCTTGGGGTCAGCCACCATACGGATACGGTTATTGACCTTTACCCGGAAATAGTAACCACACTCAGAACACACATATTTCTTCCTTACTACCAGGTCGCGATTTACCATCTTCTTACATTTCGGACATTTGATTTCTACTACCTGTTCCATTCAAATTACCTCTTATTCTCCAATTGCAAATGTCAGCTCTGCCTTTGCAGCCACTTTGCCATTTACAGTGGCCACGGCTTCTCCTATACCGATAGGGCCTTTCACCTTAACGATTTTAGTCTCCAGCAGCAGCACGTCTCCCGGACATACCTTTTGCTTAAATTTCGCCTTGTCGATTCCCGCAAAATAGGCTGTTTTGCCCTGATTTTCAGGAAGTCCCAGAATTGCCACTGCCCCCACCTGAGCCAGTGCTTCTATAATCAGCACACCCGGCATTACCGGATTGCCGGGAAAATGCCCTGCAAAATAAGGCTCGTTGAAACTGACACACTTTTTACCCACAGCCCTTACACCTGCTTCCAATTCCTCAATGGTGTCAATCAGCATAAAAGGGTGCCTGTGGGGTATGATTTTCATAATTTCCTGTGCTGTATAAATTGCCATTTTATTCCTCCGGGCTATTTATATTTTTTCAGTAGAATACTGGCGTTATGTCCTCCAAAGCCAAGCGAATTGCTGAGTGCATAAGGCACTTCCTCCTCGCGGCTTGTCTTACAATAATCCAGATCCATCTCTTCTTCCGATTCCTGATAGCCTACAGTCCTGTGAATAAAGCCTTCTTCAATTTCTTTCACACAGGTTACAAATTCTACTGCACCTGCAGCTCCCAGCAAATGTCCCACCATAGACTTGGTAGAATTGATGCGAAGCTTATACGCATGCTCTCCAAAGGCCAGCTTGATCGCCTTAGTCTCGAACAGATCATTATGATGCGTACTGGTTCCGTGCGCATTAATATAAGTAATTTCTTCCGGCTTTACGCCACCATCTGCCATGGCATTCTGCATGGCCCTGGCTGCTCCTGATCCATCCTCTGCGGGCGAAGTGATGTGGTAAGCGTCAGAAGAACAGCCATATCCCACAACTTCCGCATAAATTTTAGCGCCTCTCTTCAAAGCATGCTCCAATTCTTCCAGTACCACAATACCGGCGCCTTCTCCCATAACAAATCCGTTTCTGTCTTTGTCAAAGGGAATGGAGACACGTTCAGGATCTTCACTGAAAGAAAGCGCTGTCAGCGCTGAAAATCCTGCAATACCGATAGGACAGATAGAACTTTCGGTACCCCCTGCTATCATCACATCTGCATCCCCGTACTGAATCGTGCGATAAGCTTCCCCGATAGAATGAGTTCCGGTAGCACAGGCAGTTACGACGTTGAGACTCTTTCCTTTCAAGCCATATGCAATACTGACATTACCGGCTGCCATATTAGAAATCATTAAAGGCACCAGCATGGGAGCAACCCTGCCGGGTCCCTTTTCTTTTAATCTGTCATGTTCTCTTTCCATTGCCTGGAGACTGCCGATTCCGCTTCCTACATTACAGCCTACCATGTAAGGATCTTCTGCCTCCATATCAAGACCTGCATCCTTTATGGCTTCTCCTGTTGCTGCAACTGCAAACTGACAGAACTGCTCCATTCTGCGGGCTGCCTTTTTATCCATGTACTGTGCCGGATCAAAATCCTTTACTTCTGCAGCCAGTTTGCAGCGATAATCAGCGGTATCAAAATAAGTGATCGGGGCAAAACCAATCTTTTCTTCCTTAATGCCCTTCCAGAATTCTTCTACATTGTTTCCGATGGGGGTAACTGCACCCAAACCTGTTACAACAACTCGTCTCTTCATGCTTCTACCTTTCCTTTATCAGACTTTTCGTCACATCACCATACCGCCATCCACATGAATGACCTGGCCGGTAATATAATCCGCATTCTTTCCTGCCAGAAAAAGTACCAGATTGGCTACATCCTGAGCTGAACCCATTTTTCCCAGCGGAATCAGATTTTTTAGATTATCCTTGACGTTATCTGATAATACATTTGTCATCTCTGTCTCTATAAAGCCGGGTGCTACAGCATTGACACATATATTGCGGCTTGCTAACTCTCTTGCTACGCTTTTGGTCAAGCCTATAAGACCTGCCTTGGAAGCTGAATAGTTGCTCTGACCTGCATTTCCCATAACACCGCTGACAGAAGAAATGTTAATAATCTTACCATATCTCTGTTTTAAGAAGGCTTTGGACAAATGGCGGATCATATTAAAGGCACCTTTCAAATTGGTATCCAGGACTGCGTCATAGTCCTGTTCGGACATGCGCATGATCAGGTTATCACGGGTAATGCCTGCATTGTTTACAAGGATATCTACTTTTCCATATTTACCCAGAACGTCTTTCACCATCTGAGCGCTTGCTTCAAAATCTGCCACATTACACTGTATCGCTTCTGCATTACCGCCCTCTGCTTCAATACTCTCCACTACTTCTTCAGCTCTTTCTCTGGAGCCATTATAGTTCACGATGACAGTCGCACCGTTTCGTGCCAGTGTCAGCGCAATTTCTCTTCCGATTCCTCTACCTGCGCCCGTCACCAGCGCTACTTTGCCTGTCAACATGATAATTCCTCCACTACACGATCCAAATCTGCCAGTTTGTCTACATTCAGTACTTTGACATCCCTGCTGATCTTACGGATAAATGCACTCAGCGTCTTTCCGGGACCAATTTCCACAAAAGTATCAACACCATCTGCAATCATCCGCTCTATGCTTTGCCAGAAACGAACAGAACTGGAAACCTGTTTCTCCAACAACTCCCTTATTACAGTTTCCTGAGAACCGTCTTTTGCAGAGTCCTCTGCCACATAGTCAGCTGTCACGTTACTTAAATAAGGAATAGACGGTGCGTAGATCGTCGTTGCGTCCAGCTCTGTGCGCAGCTTTGCACCAGCCTCTTTTAACAAGGCAGAATGGAACGGTCCGCTGACCTTAAGGGGAACACAGCGTCTTGCACCTTTTTCGGCAAGTACTGCTGCAGCCTTATTCACTGCACCTTCTTCACCTGTAATGACGATCTGCCCCGGGCAATTATAATTTGCTATGGAAACAATCCCTTCCGTCCGGCTGCACACCTCTTCTATTACAGAGGGTTCCAAGCCCAGCACCGCAGTCATGGCACCGCCTGTGGGATAAGCTTCCTGCATATAAATACCACGCTTACGGATGACACGGAACAGATCTGCCGTTTCCATAACACCGCTGACAGCCAGTGCACCATACTCGCCAAGGCTTAAGCCCGCACATACATCAGCCTTGATGCCCTTTGCATCAAGCACCTTCCAGATAGCCACTTCAGTTGCCAGCATCGCGATCTGGGTATATTCTGTTACATTCAGCTGTTCATTCTCCTCAAACACCAGCTTATTCATATCAAGGCCGCTAACTTCTCCTGCCAGGTCAAATATCTCTTTTGCCTGGGGGAAAGCATCATAGAAATCCTTTCCCATACCCACATACTGGGCACCCTGTCCCGGGAAAACAAATGCTGTCTTGCTCATCGTGTATCTCCTTATCTTTGAAGCAGTTTCCTGCCCTGCCCCACGATATCCTGAATGATCTCTTCACAGGACTCTACATTCTTGATCAAACCTGCAATCTGACCTGCCATCAGCGTTCCGTCAGTTACATCGCCTTCTATCACTGCTTTTCTTAAAGAACCAAGGGTCAGCTTCTCAAGTTCCATGAAGTCGGCGCCTTCTTTTTCCAGACGAAGGTATTCTCTGGTCATCTTATTGCGCAAACAACGAACCGGATGACCGGTAGATAAACCGGTAACTGTAGAATCAATATCTTTCGCTTTCACGATCTGCTGCTTATAGTTATCATGTACGATAGACTCTTTCGCTACCACGAACCGGGTACCGACCTGTACCCCTTCTGCACCCAGCATGAAAGCTGCTGCAAAACCTCTTCCGTCTCCGATACCGCCTGCTGCGATGACCGGAATGGACACCGCATCTACTACCTGAGGTACCAATGCCATAGTTGTGGTAGAGCCAATATGACCGCCGCTTTCCATGCCCTCTGCTACTACAGCATCTGCTCCGGCGCGCTCCATCATCTTGGCCATGGCAACACTGGCCACAACAGGAATGACTTTGACACCTGCCTGCTTCCAGAGCTCCATATACTTAACCGGATTACCGGCGCCGGTGGTGACTACCTTAACACCTTCCTCCACCACAATCTTAGCCACTTCCTCCGCATTGGGATTCAACAGCATGATATTGACGCCAAAAGGCTTATCGGTCAGTTCCTTACAGCGGCGGATCTCTTCGCGAACGACTTCGGCCGGTGCAGAAGCTGCACCGATCAGTCCCAGGCCGCCGGCATTGGACACTGCCGCGGCCAGATGATGCTCTGCCACCCAGGCCATGCCGCCCTGTATAATAGGATACTCTGTTCCTAAAATTTCTGTAATTCTCGTTTTCATTAAACGTTCACACCTTTATCCTGCAGATAGTTAATTACTGCGCCAACTGTAGTCAGATTTTCTACTTCCTCAGAAGGAATCTGTACACCATACTCCTCTTCCAAAGCCATTACCAGTTCAAACAGATCCAGAGAATCTACATCCAGGTCATCTTTAAAACTGGTCTCTTCTGTAACCACCAAATTGTCTAATCCTAACTGCTCTTCAATAATTTCTTTAATTCTCTCTAACATAATTTCATTTCCTTTCTCATCAATAAATTATTTTGTCTTTCAAATATTTTGATTATCAAACTACTAATGTGTACTATACCTTATATTCCAGATAATGTCAATACATTTTTAGCAGGCGCCAGGAAAAGGCTAGTGGTAAACTTTTTCCCCCTGCCTGCGATATTCACCGGGCGTCATCCCCATTTTCTTTCGAAACACATACATAAAGTACTCCACGGAACTGTAGCCCGAAATATAAGACACTTCTTTTACCGGCATATCCGATGCCACCAATAGACTGCAGGCATATTTCAACCTCAGGGTATTGAGATATTCATTGAAAGTACATCCAATCTGATTTTTAAACAGCTGCCCCAGATAATTGGTGGAAAAGGATAACTGCTCAGCCAGTTCCTCCAGAGTTATCTTTTCCAGAAAATGCTCATTCATATAAGCAATGGCCTGCTGAATCGGCAACGGTGCGATATGCATCTTATCAGCTGATGATTTTCTTATCATGGCAATCACGATTTCCGTTATGATATTTTTAATGATCAGATTGTGGAAAGGAAGCTTTCTGTCAGTTTCCTGTGTCAGTTCCTTTATTCTCTGTATGATCCTTCCTGCCTCTTCCTCGGGAAAGCGACAGTGAAATTTATTATAATCAAGGAACTGCGTCATCTCCTGATCCAACAGACTTTTATTAAAATGGATACTGTAAAGTTTCACATCTGTCAATGCAGTCAGGCTATGAAAATCATAGTAACACATCATATAGGCATCTCCTGACTCAACGATGTACCTGTTTCCGTTATAAATATGCTCTGCACTGCCGGAAACAATAATTTCAAATTCCAGGAACTCGTGCCAGTGCATAGGAAATTTTGTTCCTGCTGAAATAAAGCGTTCATACAGAATAAAACCGTATTCATCGGTAACATCCAGTTCATATTTCATCTGATTTACAATCAACTCTTTAAAGTACTAACTATAACCTCTCACGCAACACTTCTATCTTACAGCTATGCTTCTTACTTTCTTTATCATAAGCAATACCCACAGCAAGAATTCTTCCTGTATACCTGCGTTCTTCACCAAGCTTTGGCTCAAACTTAAGGGCGTACTGTCTATCTTTAATCTGCTGAATCGCTTCTTCTGCGGTATGATTCACCTTCAATTCCAGAATCATGCCATCCACAGATGTATCCGGTTCCGGATAAAAAATAAAATCGACATAACCTACACCGGCTTTATCCTGCCGTTCCACGCAATAGCAATCTCTTGCAGCAAAATAAACCAGATTCACAACAGCTGTCAAATCAGCTTCATTGCTGTAACTCAGTAACGGAGTCTCTGTATTATGTGCATACTCCAGTATCTTCGTCATAACATCTGTATCATTTGCCCAAGTAGCCTTCAGCATCTTCTCAGATTCCCTTGCCAAACGATAGATATATCCAAGGGACTGTTCTTTCTGCAGCATATCGGAAAACTTATCCATCAATTCCCTGTTAGGAATAGAAACATAGCCATTCTCACAACTCAAAAAACCATAAACCACCATTGCAGAAAAAATTTCATCACGAGTCGTAAGGTTCATAGACGTAGCCGCATATTCACGAACCTTTGCAGGAACCGCTATTCCTGAAATCATCAGCGCCAGATCATCACGCACCGCATCTACATTATGCTCAATATAATAGAATATCTCATCATAAGGTCCGGCACTGGTCCAATAATTGCCCAGATTATTATTAATAAGAGAAAATGTTACAGACCGCGGATTGTATACTCGTTCACCTGAACTCGTATGATATCCGTCATACCACTCTCTCAATCCCTCACGTGTCACTTCCTGATTTTGGGTCAATGCCTGATACTTGGCAAATATCTTATCAACTTCAGATTCTGTAAAACCGAAATATTCGCTGTATTTCTCTTCCGATACCATAGTGTACTCACAGAACATGTTCAGTTCTGAGCCACTTGAGTATTTTGCGATCGGAAGAATTCCTGTCATATAAGCAAGCTCTACGTAAGGCTGATCCTTTAACAGACTACTCAAAAACTCAACGTAGGCTACTTTATCATCCTCTGTCACATATTTCCTGTGAAAAATATAATCCCATTCATCCAGTACGAAAATAAATTGTACATCTTCTTCCCACTCATAAATATTGTTAAATGCGTCCCACACAGCTGTATCCGAATCGATATCTGCCTCCGGAAAAGCCTTTTGCAGATCGTTCAGAATCCTCTGCTTTATCCTTGCAATGTACTGGGCATAAGTTTTACACCCATCAGGTATCTCATTAAACGCAATATATATCACATTATGTTGATTCAAATGACTTTCAAAGCGCTCATTGCTGCCAATCTTCAACTTTTCAAAAATCTTACGACTGTCTCTCCCTTTCCCAAAAAAGGACGCAATCATACTGGCCATTACTGTTTTTCCGAAACGGCGAGGGCGTGTAATACAGATATATTTATTATCTTTACCAACACCTTCACTACTCTGTACCGCAATCTGCTCATCTGCCTCAACCAGAGGAATCAATTCTTCCAGCATCGCAGTTTTATCAACAAAATATGTGGAGTGAGCCACATCTTTATAAATCATATGCGGCTTCTTGCTGTTCAGATATGCACCCATTTACACACACTCCTTCCTAATTCTTCATCAAGCGGATATTCGCAACCCGCGAATTCAACTCTATTGAATTTTGCTACTTGCTCATAATCTCATTTTTGAAGTGCTTTGTTTCTTTCAGTTTAACACAGAGGATATTAATTAGCAAGTTGGTTTTTCCTTCTCCTCAAATCGTTGATTTTCTTAATTATACCCCTTATTATTAAAATATACAAAACCTTCTTTTGACTTGTATAATTACAGTGTGAGAGCTAAGGGTAGAAAAAAGCTGAAATCTGATTTTCTATAGATATCTGCTTAAATTAATGACACTGACTGACAGAATACGCGCAGAAGGATGCAACCAAAAGTATCTTCAATGCTTTGCCAATGGCGCGGTGTGAACTGTTCACAATACAAGAAGGCCACTATGGATTGGAAAATAGCATATGCACACCATGATGTATGCAGCCACAAACACTTATGTACCATTGCCGACGTGGAGACATCGGGCTTTGAAATTCTCCCCGCAAGCGTACCGGGGAATTTCGAACTGGACTTAATGAAAGCCGGCAAAATCGAAGATTTATACTTTTCCATCAACACCTGAACGCCCAGCGCTTGGAAGATGTTCACGTCTGGTATTATACGGTCGTGACGATCACAAATCCCAATCAATACCTTCACTTTGTAGGAATCGATACCTTTGCAGACATCTATGTTAACGGAAACCTGTGCGCTTCCACCGACAATATGTACCTGCCCTGCGATGTGACAGCCGACTGGAAGATGGGAGAAAATGAGGTTGTTGTACATATCAGGCCCACTGTCCTGGAAGCCCTCAAGTTTACCTCGCCGGCAGCCTGCAATGCCCAGAAATACAGCTATCCTTCTCTTTATGTCCGCAAGGCTCCGCACATGTTCGGTTGGGATATCATGCCCAGAATCGTGTCTGCAGGGATTTGGAAAGAGGTACAGCTTCTGGAAAGAAAAGCAGATGAGATTAAAGAAGTCTACTTTGTAACAAATAAAATCATCACAGATCCTGCATTATCCGGAAGTGATATAACCGGCAGCAATGCGTCCGGCAAGGGCATTCAGGCTTCTATACGTGTGTATCTTAGCACGAACTTAAGCAGTTCCTTTGCTACAGATTATACGGTAAAAATAGAGGGACACTGTGGTGAAAGCTACTTTATAAAAGAAGACAGACTTTGGCACAATACCCACCCCCTCGGTTTTACCATTGATAACTGTAAGATTTGGTGGCCTAAAAATGCCGGAGAACCCAGTCTCTACGACACTACTGTTACGCTCTTAAAAAAAGGGGAAATATGTGATATTTACCACTTAAAAGCAGGCGTCCGGACAGTCGAACTGGACCTGACAGACAGTACGGATAAGGATGGAAACGGCGAGTTCTGTTTCAAAGTAAACGGAAAGAAAATCTTCGTTCTGGGCACCAACCGGGTTCCGCTGGATGCCTTCCATTCTAACGACAGTAACCGTCTGCCGCAGGCACTTTCTCTCGTAACCATGCTTCTCTTGCCCTTTGGGCAGGTGATAACGAATGCGATCAGGCACACAGCTGGAGTGGTTTTAAACGTGATCCCAACCGCAACAGATTTCAGACGCCATCGTAGATTACTATTATGTAAAAAAGCTTGCTTACCACTATATCAAGCGTTCCCAGGAGCCTGTCTGCCTGATGTTTGATGAACCCGAGAACGGTCAGATTGCCCTGACAGGAGTGAATGATCTGCCCCGAAATGCTGCTGTCACTTACACTGTAACGAAGCTGTCCGGCACACCTGATACCAGCAAAACCGTGCTGTCCGGCCGCGCTCTTGTAGCAGCAGATTCTGCACAGAAAATAGCCTGCATCCCCATTGCCGATGGAGAAAAAGCATTCTATCTAATCGAATGGGAATGCAATGGACAACGCTATAAAAACCACTATTTTACCAACATTATCGACATCGATTACCACTCTTACCTGGGCGCTTTAAAGCAGTGCGGAATGGATGAATTCGAGGGATTTGAAGAGGGATTTTAAATGATTGGATTTGATATCGGGGGCACAAAATGTGCCGTATCTATTGGTCGTGAAATGGATGGAGAACTTAAGATTCTGGCAAAGAAAAGTATCCCGACAGACCACAAAATATCTCCTTATGAAATGATAGACAGGATGTGCAGTCTGGCAGATGAAATGATGACCGAAATGCTATCTGAAACGCCTGAACAAACAGACAGTATTACAGACAAAATTGCAGACAGTATCGGAATCAGCTGCGGTGGTCCCTTAGACTCCCGTTCCGGAGTCATCCTTTCCCCGCCCAATCTGCCGGGCTGGGATGATGTGCTCATTGCAGAATATCTGGAAAAACGCTACCATACAAGAGCTTATCTGCAAAATGATGCCAATGCCTGTGCTGTGGCAGAATGGCTGTACGGCGCCGGTAAAGGATGTCAGAATATGATCTTCCTGACCTTCGGCACCGGCATGGGTGCCGGTCTGATTTTGAATGGGCAGCTCTATGCCGGAACCAATGACAATGCCGGTGAAATCGGTCATGTGCGCATGCAGGATTTCGGGCCGGTAGGCTTCGGAAAATCAGGATCTTTCGAGGGCTTCTGCTCCGGCAGCGGCCTCGCCCAGACCGGCCGGATGATGGCTCGTGAGAAGCTGCAGATGGGCAAAAAAGTATCGTATTGCGCGAATCTGGCTGAGCTGAATCAAATCACCGCAAAGTCTATTGCAGAATACGCCAACCAGGGTCATGAAGATGCTCTGGCAGTCTATCAGGTATGCGGCAAAATGCTTGGGTACGGCCTGTCTATTCTGATTGATGTTCTGAATCCGGAACGCATTGTACTGGGCAGTATCTTCCAGAGAAGCGGTCACCTGCTAAGGACTTCCATGCAAACCTTCTCATCGGTCTCTCCACCTCCGGCAATTCCAAAAATGTGGTGAATGCCATAGAAGCGGGTCGCTGCCTGGGCATTAAGACGATTTCTCTTACAGGTCAGAAAGAGAGCCGGATGTCCGAACTTTCAGACGTGACAATACAGGTTCCGGCAACCGAAACTTATAAAGTACAAGAGTATCATCTGCCGGTATATCACTATTTGTGTGCAGAGGTGGAAAAAGTGATGTTCCCTGAATAACAGACAGCACAACTGCCGAATTATTTCTGCAGTTGTGCCTTATTCTTTTTATCTGATATCATATACTGACCGTAGTGAAATCGTTCCTGGTGTTCCCTCCAGGATCTTAACTGTCTTCTTACCGCCATTCATATGAAAGTGATTATCGCTCAAGATAAAGTCGGAATCCGGTGTATCGATTTCCACATATTTTGATTGATCAAATCCTGCAAATTGCATTCCATCACATTTTCATAACCATAACAGCATCAATTTAATTTTACAGTTAAATACCCATCTTCACGAAACAGTAATCTTCATTCCAGTTCGGTTCCGGATTCTTATTCCATACGCAAGGCTCCTTAAAGAAAGCACCGGGGCCTACGCTATAACTCTCTCCTCCTTGCAGATGATGCGGTCCCAGAAGATTTCTCAGGTTATTGGTTAAAGTAAAGGTAACCTCGGTAGGACCCTGTACCCCAAATTCCTTCAGGGACAATCTATTATCTGTAAGCATTACTTTTTCCTTGCCGTTAATCGCTACTTTCAGTGCATTGATGCCTTTCCAGTCAATATCCAGCACCGGATTCTCTCCCCGGATATCAAGTACTCCTGTAAGCTCCAGGCTTCCGCGGAAGAACGGATAGCCCTGTTTCTGGATATCCTTGACAGTTATCTTATCCTTCGGTACATCGATCACAAATTCACCTACATATCGCATACCGGTTCTTTCCAATTCGGTCCACTCGCCGTCTGTTCTCACGCTGAAATCACCCAGCAGATAAATGGCTTCAATCTCCATGTCGTATGCCAGCTTGTTCTTTTCACTTTCAAAGATAAATGCTTTCTTTAGGTTCTCATAAAATTCATCGGACTGCTTAAAGTCACAGTCAAAGGAGATAATATTCTCACCCTTTACCAGATGCTTTGCAATCTCAATCTTCTTGAAGCTCTTATCTGCAAAATATCCTTCTACTTTCTGTTCAATCACGGTCCCGTTGACGGTTATCGTGAACTTCTCAGGAGTCTCACACACAAGATACAGCTCCTCGGGAACGTAATCTGCTTTCACATGATAGTCCTGATGAATCTTGACTGCTCTGCCTAACAGGTTGGCACGCTCGCAGATATTGAGTACAAAGCCGTCCTTTTCCTGCAATTCTCCGTCAAAGTAATAGTCACATTTGTCCAGGGTGATGGTATTGCCGGTACAGCCGGTGACTTTGAATGTACCCTCAGGTTTGATAAGGGTGGCTTGAGCACAGATGTCCGGGCTTGCAATATTGCTGCACTTTTCTCCTGCAGCCACTTCGGCCGGCACTGCCTCTTCCACTATCATCAGGCTTCCCCAAGGCTCAAACTCATGCTTTCCGGCAAAATCCTGCAATTCTCCTGAGAAGATATCCAGCTTCTGACCGTGCACTGCAATTTCTGCAAATTCACGATTAGCTGATGTATTCACAAAATAATGTACTGTAAAGCTCTCATACTGACGGCTGGTGTATGTAATTGCCTCGTTATCGGTTACATTATTGGCAGCCAGCTCCTGTGCAGATACCATTTTTCCTCCGGTGCTTGTGAATGCATCCAGAATCTTCTTCGTGTTTTCAAGCAGCAACTCACATCCGGGGTCTACCACGTAGGAATAACTCTGTTTACCGATTACGATCTTACCGTCTTTTACCTCTGCATGGCGCTCCATGATGATCTCGTCACCCAGATGGTACTCGATGTGTTTCTTCTCCAACACTTCCAGAGTCTGCAGGAATTTCTCATTTAGCTCCATGATTCCCTCATTCTTGTCACAATCAAAGAGCGTCCATGCAGTAGTCTGGGGATGAAGCACCAGCACATCCACTATATGCTTGCCCTCTTTTAAAATCATGCCTTCTCTTGACATTGCATCATTGAACTTGTCATATTCCCCCCACCAGGGCTGCTGGATGTACATTGCAGGCGGGTAATCTCTCTTTCTGATTCCACGGTTAGAATATCCTTCCAGATGCTGGCAAAGCAGGTTGATTCCGTGAACCATCTGCCACTCATAGATTCCCTTTAACTCTGCAAAGCTTACATTATGTCCGCACAATGCAAAAGTTTCAGACAATACAGATTCTTTCCCTGTCTGCTCTGCAACAGAGGAAACCTGTATCGGCGTAAGACACTTTCTGATGTCTCTTCCCAACCAGTCCATGCCCGGGATATGAAAATACTCATAATGGGGCATGCAGGCACCGTTGCAGGTCAACTGACCCAGCAGGCTCTCTTCAATAACGAGATGTCCTGTCAGCTTCAGCCCTCTCTCGTCGCACCAGTCATGAATCTGCTTCATGAACGCGTCGGAGAACAATTCTGTCACCATCTTCCAGAATTTCACTCTGGTATTCTTATAATCCCCCACCGGAAGGAACAACTGCTCCAGATATTCCAGAATATTTTCTCCGTATCTTTCCTGATACTCTGTTTCAAATACAAAGCTCCATGGAATACCGTTACGGGAAATCTGCGGCTCGTCTGTAAAGAAACCTTCAATCCGGTTGCCGAATTTTTCATAATAGGGCTGATAGGTGCATTCAATAAATTTCGCAATGACTTTTTTATCCAGCGTATCTACGTAAAAAGGATTTACATCATAGTAAAAATAATGCTCCCCACTCTTACAGATAGCTGTCTCTTCATGGTTCTTCTCAGCTTCCATGCGAAGATACTTCTGCTGATATTCCATACCAAGGCCGTTTACCATGCCGCTTCCGAATCCGCTGGGCCAACCGTTCTCATCATATGCCCAGGGACGCATGCCGCACTCTCCTGCTGCCTCTATGGATGCAGCCACATTATCGAACCACTCTTCTCCCATATACTCGGTCTGCAAACCGCCTCTGGCATGCATGAAGAAACCGCCGATGCCGGCCTGATCCATTTTATGTATCTGGTCTTTCGTTTCCTCTGTGGTAAGCTTCTCATTCCAGCTCCAGAAAGGAATTGGTCTGTATACCTTAGGAACATTCTTAAAATCCATTTCCTGTCCTCCTTGCTTTCAAGCACATTTGGTCATTTTACTGATAAGTAAAGTGTACCAAAACCATTCCGTTCTTCAAGCTGTGAATTTAACCTATTTCTACAAGAAAACAGGGGGTTTTTTAACCATCTGTAATAATCTGTTCCTCTTAATTACTACTCCTCGTGACACAATAATATTTTATATTCCGGGCTGCTGAATTTTTCTATAAAATCCTTACTCTTTTGCAGACAATAGGAAGAACCTGTAGGAATCTTCCTCTCCAGGCAAACTCTTTTATAACACTCGTCACCAACAATTACATGCTCTTTTCCATCCTTTTCAAAGGTAACGATGCTGGAACCAATGGAATGACCTCCTATTTTTATGATATTGACGCAGTCATCAACCATAAAACTATCCGAAAAGCAATTCACCGCAAAGTCTTCCGGAATATATTTCTTCCCTTGATCATATTCCTCCTGCTGAATATAAATAATTGCATTCTTAAAATAGTGGACAGCCTCAATATGATCGTGATGAGCATGGGTAATCACCACATCTGTAATTTCTTCCGCACTGACACCGTGTTTTGCCAGTACGTCTACCGGTCTGTAATAATTCTTCATCTCAAAGCCCGGCATGGTGTCACAGCCTGCATCCACCAGAATCGTGTGGGAATCGGTCTTGATCAGATAAATAATAAAGGAAATAGGCAGGTATTTATTACTTGCCCCTCCCTGAAAGACTGCACTTTCCGATAAAAACGATTCCCCATATTTTATCGCAGTCACACTGCTTATTTTATCCCTCATTTTACGCCTCACAACTATACCGTCAGCACTACCTTACCTACATTTTCCCCACGATACAGGATATCGTGAGCAGCCTCTGCCTCAGTAATAGGCAGTACTTTATAAATAGTAGGTTTTACCTCGCCTGTCTCCACCTTAGGCCATACGTCACGTACCAGACTGGCTAGGATCTGTGCTTTTACCTGTGGGGTACGGGAACGCAGAGTGCTTCCGATGATACGGACGTTGCGCACATAAATGTTCTTTAAGTCAATCTCAGTAATCTGACCTGCTAAGGCTGCAATCATGATCCAACGTGCGCCATGCTTTAAGTAAGGCAGACATTTTCCCATGACTTCACCGCCCAGACAATCAATGGCTACGTCTACGGGATGGCCTTCTGCCAGCTGCTCCTTCAGCACTTCCACAATATCCTGCTTTCCGGTATTTACTACCACATCTGCATTCAGATGCTTGATGGACTGTGCAATCTCATCTGACAGAACCGTGGTAATGACACGGATACCAAATGCTTTCGCCATAGGAATGATGACACTGGCAAGACCGCTGGCACCTGCATTCATGAGAAGGGTATCGCCTTTTTGAATTTTTCCTTCAATAAAAAGGTTCAGATAAGCGGTTGCAAAGGCTTCCGGAATCGCTGCCGCCTCAACCATAGAACAGTTCTTCGGAACCGGCATGATCATATCATATTTTACATTCACATACTCTGCATATCCGCCGCCTCCTAAAAGGGCACATACCTTATCACCTATCTTCCAGGCTGACTTAGCTGCCGCTTCCTCACCGATATCCACAATGGTTCCGGCAATTTCCAGTCCCATCCACTCCGGGCATCCGGGAGGGGGTGGATAATCTCCTTCTCGCTGCATCAGATCTGCACGATTCAGTGCTGCTGCCTCGATTTTTACCAACACGTCCTCCGTTCCCATAACAGGATCGGGGACTTCGCTCCAATGTAAGCTTCTGTTTTCACCTACTAAAATCGCTTTCATATGTTTTCTCCATTTCTTTGCTGCCAATATGGTCTGCAGTTACTTTACGCTACGCTTCAGCCCAAGCCGAACCGTAACTCCTTTACTATTATGTTACCATATTACCCAGAGGAAAAAACAGACAGAATGATACCGCAAAACAGAACTATTCTATCGCTACAGTTCCATGGAAGTTTTACGATATTCGCGTGGTGACTTGCCCGTTACTTTCTTAAATACCCTGCGGAAATACGCTGCAGACTCAAATCCCACCTGTTCACTGATATTCTCGATGGACAGATCACTGTCATTCATCAGCAAAATAATTGCCTTAGACACACGATAGTGGTTCAGATATTCTACCGGTGTCACACCCATAGCTTTTTTAAAATTCGGAAAGAAACGCGAGATGCTCATACTGCTTACATCCGCAAGATTTTCTATGGAAATATCATCTGTAAAGTGCTCTTCCACATAAGCAATCGCTTTGCTTATTCTGGCATCGATTTCCTTTCGATGCCCGGTCTGTAACTTCGGCAAAATCATACTTAAAATATCGTAGAACCTGCTTAAAACCGTCAGCTGTGAGACCTCATCCCGGTCGTAATTTGCATGCACATATTCGAAAATCCGCCTGACATATTCCACATCCTCAACGGTCACCTTCTGCAGCATGAAGTCTCTGTGCCTTGAGAAAATAGCGGGCCAGTCAAAGATAAAGTGCATACTGATATAAGAGACTTCCGGATTGCCACTCCACTCGGAAATATATCTGGAGGTAATGGGGACAAAGATAATATCTCCCGGCGCCACATGTATGTATTCATCTGATTCACAGTTCCAAAAGATGCCTTCCCCTTCCAGGATAAAGCCCATGCAAAAGTGTGGGCGTGGGCAACTACTGGTGTCAAAAACATGCTTTCGGTTATATTTATATTTTTCTGCTTTGAAAAAAACAAGTTTGGAGGCTGAGGTTATGTTCGCCATGTATTTATCCTTTCCCTATGTGCTTTTCGGCTTATCTGTGGTTTCCCGAATAATCAATTTTCCCGGCACGGAATACCCCTGCTCATTCAGATACCGGATGACGCCAAAGGCATTATTATCATATGGGCAGACAATCGCTGTAGGCCTCTCCCCGAAATTCAAAATCTGTCTGGCATCGTTCTCTCTCGCCTGTTCAAACCGATACTAGCTTTGAACGATGTCATACCTTCCGCCCAACCCTTCTGTGGCCTCCAGAAAATTTCTTTTAATGTACATCCTTTAAATAATCAGAACCAGATCGTCTGTCTTTCCTTTGCGGACTTAAAACCTGCTTCCATCACCTGAAGCACTCTTCTCACCTGTGGCTGGGTAATCTTAGGCTCTTCCCTGCCATCCAATGCAGCACAGAAGTTGCGGTAGAAATCATGGACATCGCTGGCCGGTCTTTCCACATCATACTCGTCCAAAGTCAGTTCATCTCTGGGCGCCATGGTCTTGGTAATACCGGCAGCAGTCTGTACCGGAAGCACATCCTTCTCATTCCATGCCTTTAATCTTGCCACGTGAGCTTTCTTGGTCCAGTCGCTGATCAGGGCTGTTCCCTGGCTGCACTGCATATAAAATCTGGGCAATGCCAGGAAATTATAGGTTCCTACTTCCACATAAGCAGTCTTTCCGCTAGCAAAATAGATGGTCAGACGGATACCGTCGTCTACCTCAGTACCGGTAATATTGGTCATATCGCAGTGAACACCGGTGATCTCTTCCTCTGCAAAAATCTGCAGCAGCTGATCGATCAGATGTACGCCCCAATCCAAAAGCATACCGCCACCCTGAGCCTTAGTGCATCTCCAGTCACTTGGAATCCCTCTGGAACCGTGAATTCTGGATTCAATGCGGATGACATCTCCGATTTCCTTACTTTCCACAATCTGCTTGATAGCCAGGTAATCTACGTCCCAACGACGGTTCTGGTGAACGGTAAACAGCTTGTGATTCGCTTTGGCAACTTCACACATACTGTCGAACGCTTCTACGCTCATTTCCACCGGTTTCTCACAGATGACATTCTTTCCTGCATTCAATGCATCGATTACAAGCTGTTTATGGCTGTCATTAGGGGTTGCTACCACCACAGCTTCCACCTGCTCGTCCGCAAGCAGCTCCTGCGTGCTGCCGTATACGTGAATTCCGCTGTCTGCGGCTGCCTGGCGCCTTGTTTCCTTAATATCGTATATCCCGACTAACCGGGCTACATCACTGTTCAAGATCTGCTTGCAGTGCCATGCGCCCTGTCCGCCATATCCGATGACTGCAATATTCTTCTTCATTTCTCTTCTCCTCGTGTGCTGCGGCTGTTACAATGTGACAGTTTGATCTGTAGCCAATCTGTAACAGCCGCTTGCTATCTACATATATCAAATAAAGTTTACACCCTAGTACATCCTTTTTCAAGCCGTTTTCACCAATATAACAGTCATTAGTTGCTCTGTTATTCTTGCATCAATATAGCCAATACCTTTTTCGTTCACAAAATATGCCAGTACACTGGTAATTCTCCAGTTTGATGAACTAAGAGATGCATTCCCTGACTGTATCCGGGAAAATACGACGTCGCTGTTCAAGGCTCTTTTACAAATCAATGCCAAAACCGGGAAAAAATTTTTCATCGTCATTGATGAATGGGATGCCTTGTTCCGGGAAGCCAAAAATTTTATTCGTGCAGTCAAGCATGGCAAACGAAAAGAACTGGTTGAAATAATATTGCAGTCTGACAAATTATTAGATGCAACACTGAAAATGGATGCTGGTGGAGGAATTTTTTATCCGCTTAGCTCAGCCGCAGACCCAGATACAAAATAACTGCCTCCCTGAAACAACGTGGATTATACCCACTGATCTTCCAAATCTTATCCAACTGGTACTGCACCGTATTTTTATGGATAAAAAGCTGCTCGCACGTCTTTTGCAAGGAAAGATCATTATCGAAATAGACCTTCAAAAGCTGCTGCTCTTTCTCATCCAGTTTTGCTATGGTCTTTTGCAGAAATCGGCTTTGGGCATCCGCAGTGATACTTCCCAGTAATATCTCCAGACTTAAACTCTCGAACAGAGCCATGTTCTGACCGGCCGACAGACTGCGTAATGCGATCTGAGCTGCCAGGTACGACTGACTCTGTTTTTTTAGAGGATATGCATTGCCGATACCGATTTTCAGGATATCACGGTAATTATCTGCAAGATTCTGAAGAACGTAACGATATTTTTCCAGCTTATCTGCTTCCAGAAGCATCACATACTCGTTCGGATACTGGAAAGTACTAAGAGCTGAGCCCGTCTTGTCAAAGGCCCGGTAAATGTGCTGTTCAATCAGGGAAAGGTTAGACGGATTATACCGTGCATCCAGCTGCACCAATACCGTATGATAATTTGCTGACGGGTCTGCATGATAATTTTCCAGAACCTCCAGAAAATAATTGTGACTTACCTGTTCTCCGGTAATCAAAGTCCGCACCACATAGTGCATCTGCTCTTTTCGGCTGTTGCTCTGTGCTTCCATTTCATGCTCCCTCAAGATGAGGTTAGTAATCTTTTGGGCCAGATACGCATATTGACGCACTTCCTTCGGTGCTCCGCTGATGCCGATGACAGCAATGGTCTCTCCTTTGTATACAAACGGCATATTCACACCTTTCTGCGTTCCGAAGTAACTATTGTCACTCTCCACCTCAATGGTCTGACCTGTTACAATGACTTGCTTACCAATTTCATGAAAATCTCCTACTCTCGACGCATCTGTACTTGCAAAAATGATTCCCTTGGTATCAATAAAATTAATATTATGGTTACAAACATCTTTTACGGTCTCAACGATCTGCTGCGCGACTCTTTTGCTGATTACCTGTGGCATAAACGCCTCTCCCTTCCCCAATTTCATAACTTGTATCTAAATTTCCATTAATATGTCATGTTTAACATATTATTTTATATTTTTCAACTACTTTTATTATATATAACATATCTTTTCTTTCCATATAATGGTAGACTGGAAATATCAAAAGGAACGTTCCCGAACTGTTACAACTTGCGCGCAAGAGTTGTAACCGTAATCCAAAAGAAAGGATGTCATCATCATGAAAATTGTGGTAGCAATTGATTCTTTAAAAGGAAGTCTTACCTCTCTGGAAGCCGGTATGGCCATCAAGCAGGGAATCGGCCGTGCCATTCCCGAAGCAGATGTCTCAGTCCGTCCTCTGGCTGACGGCGGTGAGGGTACCGTAGAGGCCCTGACCCTCGGTATGAACGGCAGAACGGAAAAGGTTACCGTATCAGGTCCTCTCGGCAAACCGGTAGAGTGTGTGTATGGTATTTTGGAAGAAAGCAAGACGGCCATCGTAGAAATGTCCGGTGCGGCAGGAATCACCCTGGTATCGGAGCAGGAGAGAAATCCGTTACATACCACTACTTACGGTGTGGGAGAAGTCATCAAAGATGCAATTGGCAAGGGATGCCGCCACTTTATCGTAGGCATCGGCGGCAGTGCCACCAATGACGGCGGTATCGGCATGCTGCAGGCACTGGGCTACGGCTTCCTGGACAAGAACGGCAATCAGGTATCCTTCGGTGCAAAAGGCCTGAAAGATCTGGCTGAAATCACAGATACCAACGTATTGCCGCAGTTAAAGGAATGTACTTTTCGTGTTGCCTGTGATGTAACCAATCCTCTGTGCGGCGAGCAGGGCTGCAGTGCTATTTATGGTCCCCAGAAGGGCGCCACTCCTTCCATGATCATACACATGGATAAGTGGCTGGGAGATTATGCTTGCCTTGCTGCCGAAAAATTCCCAAAAGCAGATCCTTTAACCCCCGGGACGGGTGCAGCCGGCGGAATGGGCTTTGCCTTCCTGACCTTCACCAATGCGGTACTGGAATCCGGCATCAAGATCATTCTTGAGGAAACCCGTCTGGAAGATTACATTAAAGGAGCTGATATCGTAGTAACCGGAGAAGGACGCCTGGACGGTCAGACCGTTATGGGCAAAGCTCCCATCGGTGTAGCCAATATCGCCAAGAAATACGGAAAACTTGTCCTGGCTTTCAGCGGCTGCGTAACTGAAGATGCGATTGCCTGCAACGTCGGAGGCATTGACGCCTTCTTCCCCATCCTGAGAGGTGTTGTTACACTTGAAGAAGCTATGAAACATGATATTGCTGAGAAAAACATGATTGCAACGGTAGAGCAGGTATTCCGCCTGATCCGTTACGGCCAGCTGATAAAGTAAGAAGGAGAAATGACTTACGATTTTAAACCATCGGCGCACTGCTTGGTCTGGTAGTCGCCATTATCCTCATCATCAAAAAAGTACAGCCCGCATACAGCCTGATCCTGGGTGCTCTGATCGGCGGTCTCATCGGCTGTATGCGCCCTGATCGTTACCATTATCCTGGCAAACATCCTTGCCAAGAAGAAAAACGATACCATCACAAATACCGATGTAGAATCTCAGGCAGATAAAAAGCTGCCCGGCTTTGCAGCTGCCATTAGCGGTCCGTTGGTAGTTATCATCCTTCTGGCACTTCGTCCGCTGTTCGATATCAGCGTCGACCCTCTGATTGCGCTTCCTGTGGGCGGTCTCGTCAGCATCCTTGCCACCGGCAGCATCAAGCGCACAAGAGAATATATGGAGTTCGGTTTAAGCAAAGTAATCGGTGTTTCCGTGCTGTTAATCGGTACCGGAACAATCGCCGGTATCATCAAAGCTTCTGCTTTACAGTATGATGTCATCAACTTGTTGGAAGCAATGAATATGCCCGCTTTCGTGCTGGCTCCCTTGTCAGGTATCCTGATGGCAGGCGCTACCGCTTCCACCACCGCCGGTTCTACCATTGCATCCCAGACCTTTGCTTCTACCCTTACTGCAGCAGGCGTTCCCGCACTGTCCGCTGCCGCAATGATTCATGCAGGTGCTACTGTGGTTGACTCACTGCCTCATGGTTCTTTCTTCCATGCTACCGGTGGTTCTGTTAATATGGAGATTAAGGAACGTGCGAAGCTCATTCCTTATGAAGCTTGTGTCGGTTTGACCAGTACAATTGTGGCAGTGATTCTTTATCTTATTTAAATTGTAGGTAACTGTTCAGAGCCAATCTCGAAAACACACAGTGTTTTCGAGATGTGTGGCTCTCGCCAAATGGATGTATATGGAAAATCACTCCCGTATGCAAGCATTCGTCGCGATTTTTCACATACATCCATTTGGCTCTGAACAGTTACAATTGCAGAATAAAATTGACATGTAGCCCAACGGGCGCACAATACAGGGGCTGTTTCAGAATTGAGCTGTATAATCACAAGCTATTCGCAACAGCCCCTGTATATCTGCTGGAATCAACACCGGATTAATATACCAGATTCGTTGAAGTTTGTTTGTACCATCAATCCTAGTGGCATCTATCTGTTCAACATCTACTGCTGACAGAGTATGCAATATATTTTCACAACAAAAACCTTAAGAAAATTATTTTCCTAAGGTTCCTATTGAAGAGGCGTCTGCCGGATTTGAACCGGCGATAAGGGTGTTGCAGATTTAATCCTGCTCGTAAAAAACCTTGAATTTATGGGCTTTGTTGGCCCCTTTTCCTCAAGCCTCCACTTTATGTCCACTTATTGCGGAAAGCAGAAGCATCACACCTCTTATCAGCTCTGTTTTTGTTATTAATATCCGCATTATAGCACTCTGTTCATACCCAAGCAATACACTCAACTAAATACTTACAATTTGTATTTTGAATTATCCACACTTGAGGAGGACACTATGGATTATCAATTAGAAATCAAACAAATCGTGGACTATCCACGCTGTCGCATTTATCGCGAATTTATACGCACTCTTATGAAAGATAGGAACATCCGTACCAATGGAAGCTCCTATCTTTTTTATTACGCAGTACTTTGCTCTTATGCAAATTTCCGTTCATCGTACCGAAGATTGGATGGCATCTCCTACCTGATCGCTCCCGGTGAGTGGATATGCAAAACATCAGAATTATCACAATGGTTCCGGATACGTTACCAACATCAGGCAATGT
Organism: Lachnospiraceae bacterium; assembly: GCA_017620975.1. Next base: position 30,471 of record JAGAUD010000028.1, read on the forward strand.
CTATATTGGAATACCTGCAAGATCAGAACTACATCACCTATACCAGACTTGGAAGAGGCAATCTGATCAAGTTCTGTATTACAGACTGGAAAAAGCACAATATGGCATTTGACTACAATTACCCATGTCAAAAAGATGTGGGCTTTTTCTTTTTCCCGATTGCTGCAGTTCACGAGCTAGTCAGCCTTGGAAAATGTTCGGAGATGGATATTATCCTGGATCTATGGATGCATACCATATATAACGATGAACAGGTACAAGGTTCTGCTGTCGGGCCTGTAGTTTATTTTCGTAACTGCACCGGCAATCCGCTTATCAGCTACAGCGAACTTGCAATCCGTTGGGGCATATCCAAAGCGACTGTCAGCCGGATCCTGAACAAGCTTCAGGAATTAGAATACATATCGCTTGTTTCATTTACCGGAAAGCATGGTAGCGTAATATATCTGTGCAACTATCTGTCTACCATGTTCAATATCAGCGACGTCATGATCGACAAGGAGGAAATATCCATGACATTTCAAATTCCCGTTCATCTTTCTGATACTCCATCACTTCTGGAAGATATCAATATCAAAGATGAGCAAATCAGTATTATCGAAGACGAAGGATGCGTTTCATCCAAACAAGTTAGCGTTTCAAAATCTGACATTCGATCCGTCATCAAAAAAGTGGCTCAAATCCTTGCTACACAAGGGATTCCGTGCTGTGAATGCCCCCGAACGCTATATAAGTTATATCCTTTATCCGACTGGAAAGAAGGTAATATTCTCTATTCACTTAAGATTGCCTGTGGCAACGGAGACATCAGGTATCAGTTTGAGGTAACCCTTCACCCGGTTCCTGCCCCCGATACCCCAAAAGTGAATACTGATACTGCCAATACAAGCACCGAAAAGATTGAAAGGAGAAGCTGCAATGAATAAGAATCTGCCTAAAGACGTACAAGAAAACCCAATTTACCATGACACATGGACTCTTTTAAAAAATTACCGTGATGTGGTTTGGAATCTGGAACTTGCAGTGCAGCATGTTCGTAATTCCTTTGAAATCGAATTTGGAAGCAGCGTGGATGAATTTCTGGATTCTATTTATCTGGCCGGTGCCGACTTAGATGGTACCAAATTGGAGAACTATGCAAAGAGCATTGAAAGAAGCAACAAGATGTTAAAATTATTGAACTCCTCCGTTGAAATCCTTCGTAGAAAGCATAAACACGGAGAACTGTATTACTGGATCCTGTATTACAGTTTCCTATCTCCCCAGCAGCTTCAGAACACAGAAGATATCCTGGAGAGCCTGCAATCACACTTTTTGAACATATCCAGAAGAACCTATTACCGCAAACGTCCGGAAGCGGTACAGGCACTTAGCAGTATTCTCTGGGGATACACATCAAAGGACTGCCTGAATATGTTGGACCAGCTATTTCCTGCTGAAAAAGAAATACGGTAACACTTGGTACTTAAATAGCACTTGATGACACTGTTTTGCGATTTACAGGCTATTTTACCCATGCTATAATGTCCATGTTCAAAACTGTGTCCAAAATTGAACCTTTATTCATCAGACATCTGCAAGTCAGATGTTTTTTTATTTGAGCAGGAAATCTTTGTGGTTTTCTGCTCTTTTCATTTCAAACAACAAGGAGGTACTACCAAAATGAGACAAGAAGACACTTTCGAAATGAAAAAGGAACTGCCTAAAAAACACCGGTTCATCCGCACCCATCACCTGATACTGGGTGCAGCTGCATCCCTGTACACAACTGCCCTATTTACCACACAAGTACATGCTGCTGATATCTGGGCAAAAGCCAATGTTCTGATGCGGGATGTCTACAACAAAATACTTGGCATATCCACCATTGCTGCTGTGGTAACTGCTTCTATTGCTCTCTTGCTGATGAATTTCAGTAAATCCGGAAGAACGGTAGATGAATCACGAGCATGGCTGAAACGAATTGCCTTATCCTGGGCTATCTTAAACAGCTTGGGCTTTATACTCGCTTATATCACGCCATTCTTCCAAGGTGGCCAGTGGACGCCGGGACCTTAAGACGGAGGCTGATTCATGGGTATTTTAGACAAAATCGTAGAATGGATCGCTACACAGGTTATGAATGGTCTGGATCTGATCACAACTTCCGTGTTGGGTGCATTAGGGTGTGATATGCAGACCTTCCTGCGGTACTTTCCCGCCGCCAAAACCATGTATGAAATTTTTGTCGCCATTGCTATCGGCTTAGTACTTTTAAACTGGGTGTGGCAGGTTTTCAAGAATTTCGGTCTGGTTGCAGGTGTAGAGGCTGAGGATCCTATTAAACTGAGTCTGCGATCTATACTATTCATCGCTCTGATTTTTTACTGTGGTCCGATTACGGATATGCTCCTGCAAATAGGCGGAACACCTTATTCGTGGATACTTACTTCAAGCCTTCCGCCTATAAGCTTTGCAGACTTTAATGCAGTACTATTAACAATCCTTGGCGTTTTCTCCAATGGATCCGTTGCACTGATAGCACTTATTCTGGTTCTGATTCTTGCATGGAACTATATAAAGCTGCTGTTTGAGGCTGCAGAACGCTATATCCTGCTTGGAGTACTGGTTTATACAGCCCCCATAGCTTTTGCTACAGGTTCCTCCCAGTCCACATCCAATATCTTCAAATCATGGTGCAGGATGTTTGCAGGACAAATGTTTCTTTTGATCATGAATGCATGGTGCTTACGTTTGTTTACTTCCATGGTAGGCAACTTTTTAGCCAATCCACTATCGTTTTAGGAGGAAAATATGAGAAAGAAATTATTATTAACCTCTACTGCAATCCTTTTCATGCTTCAGCCTTTAACCGCTTTTGCGGTTACCGAAGATGAAGTGCTTGCAGTGGGGAAAGAAACTGCTACCGGAAATGTATTTATCTGGTTTTTATGTGCCATTGCCTTTTTGAAGATCAGTCAAAAGATAGACAGTTTTATGGCAAGCCTTGGGATCAATGTGGGACAGACAGGAGGCTCTATGCTTTCTGAACTGCTGGTTGCTGCAAAAGGTATTTCCTCTATACGCAATATTACCGGCGGTTCTTCCTTCAGTAGCAACATATCCAGTCGCAGTCATGGAATGAGTCAAGCACCCCTGGCAGGTGGGCTTGCCGGAATCGTTGGAAGACAATTTATTCAAAATACCATGACTACTATGACAGGTCAAACCAATAACGTACTGGGACGGAAAGCCTTTGAAAACTCTCTGAAAAAAGGTGGAGACTTTGCCAATAACATTACCGGTGCCGTGGCACAAGGTAACATCAGCCAAATCGGAACCATGACTGGTGCTCAGGCTGCCGAAGCTCTTACTTCCTATCTGGGACAGACCGGTATGGATAATGCTCCCACCTATAATGGAGTCGAAATCGGTGGCGGACGTATCATGGGTACGGAAATTTCCACTGAACATCCCAATGGTACGGCATTTGCCATGTATCATGCTGACCAGTACCTTGCTCCGGAAGGTGCTTATGAAACCGTTACAGCTGCGGATAATTCCACATGGTATAAACAATATGCAACAGATGCGGTAGAACGCATCCCTTACATGAATGAAACCGGAGAAATCGCATATCATGAAAGTATCGTAAAGAAACTTCCTGATATTCCACGTAGAAAGGACCGTATCTGATATGCCAAATAACAGTAATAACCGTGACTCCTCCCCACTCTCCCAAATATCTTCTACCGCCGGAGCAGTAAAAGGAGCCATAAAAGCCGGAAAAACAATATCCGGTGCCACCAAAGGTGCTGCTTTAGGGCCTTATGGTATGATTGCCGGGGGATTGTGGGAAAACCGAAAACTCATAGGCAAAATACTTGCGGCTGCAGCTTTCCTGTTCCTTTTGCCGGTACTTTATATCATGATGCTACCTACTTTAATCTTCGGTAATGATGGTCTGGATGCGGCTCCCGGTGATGTACTGAATAATACTACAGTGATCACCCAAAACATCGCAGAAACGGAAGCAGCAATATCTGACATCCTGATGGACGTCCATAATGAGATTCTATCTGATATTCAAAAAGAAGCGGATAATCTCGGTGATGACTGCGATTACAGCATATCAGATCCCTTTGCTGACCGGATCATCTATGAAAGCTCCTTGGTCATCTCTCAGTTTTGTGCTTCCGAGAATGATTATCAGGAAATCAGCCTATCGAAGTTAAAGAAAATACTGAAGAAAAATGCTAAGAAGCTTTTTAGTTACAGTGTTTCCACTTCCACTTATGAGAAGACTGACGAAAAGACGAAAAAGAAAGTAACGATTACTCACTATACATACACAGTTCACTATGCCGGCAGTGAGTATTTCGCAGATACCGTATTTGCTCTTTCAGCCAATCAGAAAGCAACTGCTTTGGAGTATGCAGCAAACCTGCATCTTTTCCTGTATGACATGATTTATCAGGTTAAAGTCAACCATTCTCTTGTACCCGGCCAAACGGGTTTAGATGCTGTGGAGCTTGCATTAACCAAACTTGGAACTCCATACAGTCAAGAACTCCGAGATCAGGAAGGCTACTTTGATTGTAGTTCTTTTACATACTGGGTCTATACGCAGCTTGGAATCGCATTACAGGCAGATGGTGTGAATACAGCAGCTGCTCAAGGACGGTATATTGTGCAGAATGATCTGGCTATTTCTGTTGATAACCTGGCACCAGGCGATCTGATTTTCTATTCGTTTGAAACAAACAACCGGTATATGAACATCTCCCACGTTGCAATCTATGCAGGAGATGGGAATGTAATTGATGCATCTTCTACCAGTTTAGAAGTCGTATATCGGCCTATTTACAATACTGACCGTATCATGTTATGCGGTAGACCATATATTAATCAATAATCAAAAGGCAGGCTAATGTCTGTCTTATTTTTATGCATGGAGGTATTACATGTCAACCAAACAAGAAGAAAATGATATATATATTATCCCGCCAAATTTTATTGAGACCGGAACCTTATTTGGCGGTACCATCAAGATCCGAAATGCAATCGAAGCATTCATACTAACTGTACTAATCGGAGTCCCGGTATTTAAGCTGCCCTTTACATTAACAACGAATATCATCATAGCCTGTCTGACAGTGCTGCCGGCTGCTCTATTTGCTATCATCGGTATCGACGGGGACAGCTTAAGTTCCTTTATCATCCACTTCTTCCGTTTTCTTAAAAACCGGAGAATCATCGGAGCTCAGGAAACAGACTCAGAGAAAAATGCTAAGACAACCGAGAGAAAACAAAAGAAGGCGAAGAAACATAAGAACCGATCAGAAGACTTTGCTGAGGAATTTGGAAAAAAAGACAAGCCTGGGAAGAGATCCAGAACGGAAGCAGAGATAGAACCCCTTAATCCTGTGGTATCCTATCTTCCAATCCGCAGAATCGACCACGGCATCATTTATACTACGGATCACAGATATGTGAAGATCATTGAAGTATTACCGATCAACTTTCTTTTGCGTAGTGCCAGAGAACAGAGAAATATCATCTATTCTTTTGTCAGTTACCTGAAGATCTGTCCTGTCAAATTACAGTTTAAGGTACTTACAAAAAGAGCTGATATCAATAGACATCTGGAAACCATACAGGAAGAAATGAGGCAGGAAACGGACGAACGCTGTCTTGTCCTGCAAAAAGATTATGAAAACCTGATCAAACAGATCGGATCCAAGGAAGCTATCACCAGACGTTTCTTTATCATCTTTGAGTATGAACCATTAACTGCAAACCGAGGTGATGATGAAAGAAATGCCATCTCTGCCCTGAATACAGCGGTACGTACTGCCAGCACCTATCTGCAGCAATGCGGTAACGAGATTGTACCTGTAGAAAATGAAAACGAAATGGTCTGGGAAGTCTTTTATCATCTGCTGAACCGGCGTACCAGCTCCTATGTTCCATTCAACACACATATGCATGAAGTTATAGCACAGTACCTTAACTCCGGACGCCAAAGTGATATGAAACCGATTGTCCCGATGGAATATTTTGCTCCTCAGTCGATAGATTACACGCATGGCAATTATGTGGTCATGGATGGAATATACCATACCTATCTCTTAATTCCTTCCGGTGGATATCGTACTCAAGTTTATGCCGGCTGGATTTCCCTATTGGTAAATGCCGGGGAAGGAATTGATGTTGATATTTTCTTTGAGAAACAGGCAAAGGACCGAATCCAGCAAAAACTGGGGCAGCAACTGCGTATCAACCGTTCCAAACTTAAGGATGCTTCTGATACCAATACAGACTTTGACGATCTGGACAGTGCCATCCGCTCAGGATACTTTCTCAAGGAAGGGCTTGCTTCCAACGAAGATTTCTACTACATGAATATTCTGATCACCATAACTGCGGACAGTCTGGAAGAGCTGGAATGGCGTACCAACGAAATGCAGAAACTTTTGCTGTCACAGGATATGGAAGCGGTATCCTGCCACTTCCGTGAAGAACAGGCACTTTTGTCTGCTCTTCCATTAAATGCTCTGGACAAAGGATTGTTTAGACGTTCCAAACGAAATATTCTGACAACCGGTGTGGCAAGCTGCTATCCTTTCACATCCTTTGAGATGTGTGATGATAACGGAATCCTTTTAGGCGTGAACAAGCATAATAATTCCCTTGTTATTGTAGATATCTTTAATTCAAAAGTCTACAAAAACGCAAATATGGCGATCCTGGGAACATCCGGTGCAGGGAAAACCTTTACCATGCAGCTCATGGCTCTGCGTATGAGAAGAAAGAATATACAGGTATTTATTATTGCACCATTGAAAGGCCATGAATTCCACCGGGCCTGCAGCAATATCGGCGGTGAGTTTATCCAGATTTCACCAGCATCCAAAAACTGTATCAACATCATGGAAATCCGTAAAGTGGACCATTCTACCAAAAACCTGATAGATGGACCTCAATCAGACCATTCGGAACTGGCAGCCAAGATCCAGCGACTGCATATCTTCTTTTCACTACTCATACCGGATATGAATCATGAAGAAAAGCAGCTTTTGGATGAAGCACTGATACAGACTTATAATCGAAAAGGGATTACCCATAACAACGAAAGCCTGATTTCGCCGGATAACCCTGACCGCTACCGGGAAATGCCGGTGCTTGAAGATGTATTCAATATCTTGAAAGAAAACCCAGACACGAAAAGGCTTGCCAACATCATGAACAGGCTGGTACACGGCTCTGCTTCCACCTTCAATCAGCAGACCAATGTAAATCTGGAAAACAAATACACTGTACTGGACATTTCAGAGCTTACCGGCGATCTACTGACGGTAGGTATGTTTGTGGTTCTTGATTATGTCTGGGATAAAGCCAAAGAAGACCGCACGGTAGAAAAGGCAATCTTCATTGATGAGATATGGCATCTGATCGGTGCAGCCTCCAACCGGCTTGCTGCAGAATTTGTTCTGGAGATCTTTAAGATCATCCGCGGTTATGGTGGCTCTGCTATCTGTGCCACTCAGGACTTGAATGACTTCTTTTCACTGGATGATGGAAAATACGGAAAAGGTATCATAAACAACTCCAAGACCAAGATCATCTTAAATCTGGAAGATGAGGAGGCAATGCGTGTACAGTCCATCCTGCATCTGTCTGAAGCAGAAACTATGGCTATCACACATTTTGAACGTGGTAACGGCTTATTGTCTACCAATAACAATAATGTGACTCTGGAATTTAAAGCTTCTGAACTGGAGAAAGAACTGATTACCACTGACAGGCAGGAACTGAAAAACCTGCTGGAAAAAGAAAAGCTGCGTCAGATACAAAATGCTGCTAATACATAATGATTACATAAACAATACGTACAGACATCACACTAAACCGGCAATGTTCCTATTACGTACTTATTATGTAATGAATACTTAAACCTACATATTATAAGGAGGCTAAAATGCTTCATACAAAACAAGAACAAAAATCACACCTGTCTGTGATAACCAATCTCCTATCCACCTATCACGTTCTGACACTGAAGCAGCTTGATAGGTTATTCCCGGAACTGTCTGAAGAAAAGGTACTGTTTCTGATACGACAGTTGGAACGAAAAAGACGGATCGCATATCATCCGGACAGCGGATATGTCTGCCACTCCAGAGAATGCATTCCCAGTCATTCCCGGATAGCTGCTTTTTGGGTTATGTTAGACTTTCAGCCACATGTAACCTTCCATACGGTCAGTGAATTTCCCATAACTCTCACTTTCTATACCAAAGCGGATGGATTCAATGTGATACACGTCCCTTTGGGAAAAGAAGTGCTGATCAACCAGGCCATGACCGGCTATCATGATGATGACCTGACGAATCTGGTAGTGATAGACCGGGTAGAGCAAATACCACTGCTTTCATTCTCAGGAATCGGTGCCTACTGCACTGTATCTGAAGACGGGCAGGTACAATATTATCAAAAACAAGGAGTTACAGTTGATTAATGGATAAATATGTTTTCACCTCCCGGCTCACAAGAATCGAGGAGGATATATCAAAACTTACCGGCACCATAAATGCCATGAAGGTCACCAAAATTGATACCTATGGCAAGAACTATGAAGATCTGAGTATTGATGCTGCCACCTGTGCAGAACGGCTGGCATGTAGTCTCAGAAATCTGATATTTTCCGCTGATCTTGTATCAAGACCACTCCTGATGGAGAATGTATCACAAGTTCATGGCATTTCCATTCACCATGTTCCGGGGTTTGTAGAGATCACGCTCCCCGGCCTGATGCCCAAACGAACCAAGCGGGTTAATACTACTTTCCTGACAGAACCTCTGTATGCCTGTCTGGAACGATATTCCCTGCTTCATTCACTGCCCCATTTCAAGGAATGTGTTGTGAGCTTTAACCATGTATTTGACCGTTCCCTGTCTACAAAACGAATCAGGGATTACGATAATCTGGAATGTAAGCAGCTGTTGGATACGGTTGCCGGATTTCTGCTTATGGATGATGGAGGTCTTTTCTGTGATGTATATCACACAACAAGTTTGGGGCAGTCAGACTATACCATACTTACCATCATGGAAAAAGACGCCTTTCCAAACTGGCTTTCCGGGCAGAAAAACACACGAAAAATAGTGTCGGATTTTTCATGAATTTTTCTATCTTAAAATCCGACAAGTACATGATACCGGTAGTTCCCCCAAATACGGGCTTTTTGTCTTGTAACAACTTTAGAATTTTACCTGAGTCTCAGGCGGGTATGGTAAAAACTTATGGAGATGAATTATTTTGAATATTACAAACAATGCATACCTCGTACTCACTTTGATCGCCTTATCCGGAGAATGCAACACTGATGCCGTACCCTTACTGGGCATACGTCCCTCTTACTGCGAAAAGCTGATCACCGGACTAAAGGAAGAAAACTACATAAAGACACACTACAAAGACCGGTTAAGAGGATACAGGCTCACGAGCAAAGGGAAAAAATTGCTGCTTAAGACACATCCTGACCGGTTCCTTTTTTATCTGAGTGGAAACTCTGACACCAACAGACCAAGAAGCGACTATGCAAGGCGAATCCGCCTCCAGAGCACGTCCATGGTTTACGCCATGCTGTTGCGGAGCAGAGTACACCTTTTCCGGGACGAAAAACCGCTTATCTTCCAAACGGGAATCTCTTATCCGGTGTCCCTTCCTATGCCGGTGTTCTATCATTCCAGAGAGATCAAGGAACTGGGGACAGAAACCGTAAAGATAAACAATTCCAGGATTATCGGAATGCTGCTGGCAAAAGAATGCATCTTTGCTGTATTCTTTACCGGAAACACTTTGATGAAGTGGGAGTATCAGACCGAAATCCGGCTCAAAGCATTCCTGAAGCACCATATAGGAAATGGTATCCTGTCCGGCTCCAACCACATCCTGGGGTTCCGTCCGGATACCCCAATTAAGGCAATGGTTATTGGTTCGGATATGGATACTGCAGTGAAACTGATGCAAAGCAACGGTGGCTATCAACGAAGTTATTTTCATCTGGATTCCAGTTTTGACTACTTTCATTACCTGCCGGCTTCTCCTGCAGGTGAAACTCTGTTGCGATTGCTTTCAGACTCCGGACTGCAGCATAAGCTTCGGAGTATCCTGCTTTCTGACCTGGAACCTTATAACCCCGATCTGGGAATAGAACATGACGCTGTTTGGAATCACCTGCCCCTGCAGCTGGCATTTGATTTTGACATGCTTCGCTTGAGCCGGTTCCACACTGCCCTTTCCTTCCATGGGATATGTGGCAGGCTTATTTGCTTTGATTTTCAAAAGTCTGCATTACAGCAGTACTTTGGAAATATGGTAACCATTGAAACCATCGACCTAAATAAATTCGAAAGGAGGTTTTTCACCGATGGTAACTGAAAAAAGAAAGAAACTGCTCTTTCTTGGTCTGGTATTACCGGTCCTGGTGTTAGTCTTAGCCTATGCAGGCGGATACCTTGCACAACTGATCGAGAACTTCCAGATCTGGACTTCCGCAGGAGGTATCCCCGGCGACGGTACCGCACCCAGGTTCCCTTCCACCTCCCCGGTTTCCTGTATAATGGCCCTTACGGTTTTCCCATACAGCTTGTATGGGATTTTTCTTTGCGTAGCTGCCTGTATTGTTGTTGTTCTCATGGTCCTTCGATTTGATCTGGGACATAAGGGCACCTATGACAAAGAGCGTAACCTGACGTATTCCAATAAAGGCACTTATGGTACCAGTGGATTTATGACCGAGGAGGAAATGCACCAGGTACTTGAGCTTGTATCCGGTATCTCTCACAACCGGGGTGTTATCCTTGGGAAATTGAAAGGGCAGGCAGTATGTCTCCCGGAACGTACCCGGATGAACCGGAATGTGGCAGTCTTTGGTGCCAGCGGCAGTATGAAGAGCAGGGCCTATGCCAGAAATGTAGTATTCCAGTGTGTGAAACGCGGTGAAAGTCTTATCATCACCGATCCCAAATCGGAACTGTACGCGGATCTTTGCCTTTACTTACAGGATAACGGGTATCTGGTCCGGGTGTTCAATCTGATCAATCCGGAAAACTCAGACAGTTGGAACTGCCTTGCTGAAGTGGAAGGTCAGGAGATCATGTCCCAGCTTTTTTGTGACGTCATCATCAAGAATACCGGCTCCGCAAAAGGGGACCATTTCTGGGATAATGCAGAGATGAACCTGCTAAAAGCATTGGTTTTATATGTGGATCAGGGATACCCGCCGGAAGGCCGCAACATTGGACAAGTCTACAAGCTCCTAACCCTGTGTACGGAAAAAGAATTGAACAGCTTGTTTGATATGCTGCCTTTAAGCCACCCAGCCAAAGCCCCTTACAATATCTTTAAGCAGGCGTCGGATACGGTACGAAGCGGTGTCATCATTGGTCTGGGTACCAGACTTCAGGTATTTCAGAATAAGCTGATCCGACAGATCACCAGTTATGACGAAATCAACCTGACACTGCCGGGAAGAGAAAAATGTGCCTACTTCTGTATTACTTCAGATCAGGACTCCACTTTTGATTTCCTCTCTTCTCTGTTTATGAGCTTTGTCTTCATCAAGCTGGTACGGTATGCAGACAGATATGGAGAGGACGGCAGACTTCCGGTACCGGTACATATCCTGGCAGACGAACTTGCCAATGGCGGATGTAATATCACAGATCTTACCAAAAAGATCAGTACCATACGATCCCGTGATCTTTCCATCAGCTGCATTTTTCAGAATCTGCCCCAGATGCAGAATCGGTATCCTCAGAACCAGTGGCAGGAAATCATTGGCGGATGTGATACACATCTTTTCCTGGGTTGTACGGATGAACTCACTGCGAAATTTATCAGTGAACGAGCCGGTACCGTCAGCGTTGCAGTATCCAGCAAATCCAAACAGCTCCACACCTTACGAATGACCGACCTTACTCCCGGTTATCGTGAAACCGACTCTATCGGTAAAAGACAGCTGATGACTCCGGATGAGGTCTTACGCCTTCCTCTTGACCAGGCACTCATCATTCTGCGTGGCCAGAAGGTACTGAAGGTGGAAAAATATGATTATACACTCCACCCGGAAAGCAAAAAACTAAAAAAATGCCGGGCAAGTGAGCACATTCCCGCATGGCAAAGCAATCCCTTTGCTGAAGAAATGGAAGCTGCCTACCTGCCCCCACGAAAAAAACAGAATAGATCAAATGAAACTGCAAATGGCTCATCACATTTTTGGCAGCCTGCCTCTTCGGAAGAGTCTCCGCCTACTCCTCCACAGGAACCAGACTACAAGATTGTAATGACCGACAAACAATCAATTATGTCATAACATGAACAATGAAAAGGAGATAATAACATGCCTAAAAAGAAAATCGAAGAAACAAATGTAACGGAAGAGTTATTGACAGAACAGCCCGAAAATGCATCTGATCCTATCAGCGATCAGGAAACAGAAGCCCCAGCAAACACTACTGCTCAGGCGGAGGAACCGGCAGCATCCACACCGGTACGAAAATCAGCTCCCACTTCTATCCTCACACTGAATGCTGATACAGAAGTGGAAACACAGGAAAGCCGTGAAGATACTATCTGGCATGAACTGCAGAATGCATACCGTACCCGAAAGATATTAGTGGGAACCCTTGGCGGCATCGAGAAACTGGAAGGCGGAAATACCATTGCCATTGTATACTACAAGGGAATGCGTGTGGTGATCCCGCTTACAGAAATGATGATCAATCTGATCGTAGATGATGCTCACGATTACGGTGAACTGTTCCAGAGACAGAATAAGATCCTTGGTAATATGCTCGGATGTGAAATTGATTTCATGGTAAAGGGCCATGATAACAGCACCCGCAGCGTAGTTGCCAGCCGAAAAGATGCCATGTATAAGAAACGCCAGATCTTCTATCTGCCGGATGCTAACGGTAACTCCCGTGTTTGTGAAGACCGCGTGGTTCAAGCCAGAGTCATTGCAGTTGCCGAAAAGGTGGTCCGCGTGGAGATCTTCGGTGTAGAATGTTCTATCCTTGCCAGGGACCTTTCCTGGGATTGGTTGGGAGATGCCACAGAACGCTTCCACGTCGGAGAACATATCCTTGTACGAATCTTAAGTGTAAAGATTGATTCTCTGGAGAATATTTCTGTCAAAGCAGATGTAAAAAGTGTCAACGGCAACACCAGCAAGGAAAACCTTTCAAAATGTAAGGTACAAGGCAAATATGCCGGCGTTGTCACCGACATCCATAAAGGCACTGTATTTGTCCGCCTTCACATTGGTGTGAACGCTGTTGCCCATAGCTGCTATGATGACCGCTTACCGGGCAAGAAAGATGAAGTCAGCTTTGTAGTTACCAGAATTGACGAAGACAGGAATGTGGCAGTCGGGCTGATTTCAAGAATAATCAAGCAAAATATATAATTCTTTCTCTCTTTCAATACTCACTAAATAAGAGTATCCAGTGTAGACCACTCATTATGTGATCTGCACTGGATATTACATTGTCTTAATTAAACTGAAAGTTTTAGTCTTCCTCTATTCTTGCTTTGACATCAACATGGATGAACCAACCAGCAAAACAATACCGAGAGTGAAACATACACACCCCAAAATGGTATCCAACTGATTAGCTAAGAAACCTATCAATACACTACCTAATAACATCACGCACATCCATTTGAAAATATTACTAACCTTCTTTTTTAATTTGACTTTTTCGGCATCTGCATATTCCGCTACTTTTTTTAATGTTTCCTTTTCTTTCTCCATATTCTCGCTTTTCCTTTCTCCATCAATAATTTCACGAATATCTACGTCGAAGAAATCCGCAATTTCAATGAGTAACCCAACAT
>JAGAUD010000029.1 GCA_017620975.1 Lachnospiraceae bacterium
TGAACATCATCCACTACATGCACGACAAGTACTGCTACGATAGAGCAGAGATGGCTCTTCATGACAGAGACGTTAAGAGATACTTCGCAACAGGTGTTGCAGGTCTGTCTATCGTAGCTGACTCCTTGTCCGCTATCAAGTACGCTAAGGTTGAAGTTGTTCGTGACGAAGACGGCATTATCGTTGACTTCAAGACCACCGGCGACTTCCCTAAATACGGTAATGATGATGACCGTGTAGACTCCATTGCACAGGATATCGTTCATAAGTTCATGACCGCTATCAGAAGACATCATACCTACAGAAACGGTGTTCCTACTACCTCCATCCTGACCATTACCTCTAACGTTACCTATGGTAAGGCTACCGGTAATACCCCTGACGGACGTAAGAAGGGACAGCCTTTCGCTCCCGGTGCTAACCCTATGCACGGACGTGATACTCATGGTGCAGTAGCATCTCTGTCTTCCGTATCCAAGCTGCCTTTCAATGATGCACAGGATGGTATCTCCAATACCTTCACCATCATCCCCAGCGCTCTTGGTAAAGAAGATCAGGTATTCGCCGGCGATATCCAGTTAGATCTGAACAAGTAATCTAAAGCTTAAGAAAGAAGGATTCGCAATGGACGAAAAAATGGCGATTGATGACCTTGTAAAGATGTTGGATTCCGGCATGGCAAATGGCGTAGGACACGTTAACGTGAACTGCGAGGAAACAGGGAAACAATCCAAGAACGTTCAGACAATGGGCTGTACGGATTGTTCCAGAACACCGTTAGCCTGCAGTGTACCAACCCTTCACGAAGGTTTAGATGATTACAAATAAGTAAACAACCGTCAGGAGAACTCCTGAAGTTCTCCTGACATCATCGGACAAAGATTTTCCGATAGTAATATATGATTAAAACAGGAGGAATCTATCATGGCAAGTACAGCACAGGTTGACAACCTTGTAAACTTATTAGATGGTTATGCAACAAAAGGCGGCCATCACCTTAACGTTAACGTTCTGAACAGAGATACCTTATTAGATGCTCAGAAGCATCCTGAGAACTATCCTCAGCTGACCATCCGTGTATCCGGATACGCTGTAAACTTCATCAAGCTGACACCTGAGCAGCAGGCTGACGTTATTTCCCGTACCTTCCACGAGGCTATCTAATAGTTTCTCCGTTTTGATAATTTACGGCATAACCGTATAAAAATCAAACGAACGTACATGATGATTAACACCCGGGGAGCATTCCTTCCCGGGTGTTTTCAGCAACAAAATGTTCTATACCGGCCTACAGGGTCAAATGATAACGTCAAATAGAAAGGAACTATTATGCAGGGAAGAATTCATTCACTTGAAAGCTTTGGCACCGTCGACGGTCCCGGCACACGCTTTGTAGTCTTTGTACAGGGCTGCCCAATGCGTTGTGCTTATTGTCATAATCCTGACACCTGGGAAATGAATGGCGGAACTTTAATGGAACCGTCTTATATCATCGAACAATACGAGCGTAACAGCAGCTTCTACCACGGCGGCGGCATCACCGTAACCGGCGGAGAGCCTTTGATGCAGCTTGATTTTCTGATAGACCTTTTCACTCTGGCCAAGGAAAAGGACATCCACACCTGTATCGACAGCTCCGGAATTGCTTTTAATCCGAACAATGCAGTACAGATGGCTAAAATGGACCACCTGATGGAACTTACCGATCTGGTTATGCTTGACATCAAGCATATCGATCCTGAAAAGCACAAGGATCTTACCGCCCAGCCTAACGAACGTATTCTGCAGTTTGCTGCTTATCTGAATGAGAAGCAGATTCCTATGTGGATTCGCCATGTGGTGGTTCCGGGAATTACCGACGATGACAAGTATTTATTCGAACTGGGCTACTTCATCGGACAATTCAGCAATCTGAAAGCGCTGGATGTACTGCCCTATCATACCATGGGTGAAGCCAAGTATGAGAAACTGGGGATTCCATACAGACTGAAAGGCGTTCCCGCTATGGATAAAAACAGGCTTCTTGAAAAGAAAGAAGTCATCCTGGATGGTATCAGGAAAAGACGAGCAGAAAATCAGTAATGTAACAGTTCAGGCGCGCCATTCGCAAAGCCGCGCCTGCGGCGCTTTCCGCTGCTTCGCAGCTATCTTTGCTCATAATCGGGCGCTCTGCTCATAGTCCGTACAACGTACTCATTCATGCAAGCATGATTCGCCCGTCATACGGACTATGGCTGAACTGTTACAATATTTCATAAAAATTTATCATGAAACACTTGTAATTGGACTGTATTTATATTACAATAGATGTATCTATTGATAAATTTGTATCAATCACATATATTTAAAGGAGGATTTATATTATGGCATTCGTAATTGGTGACGCATGTGTAGCTTGTGGTGCTTGTGAAGCACAGTGCCCTGTTGGAGCAATCAGCATGGGAGATGGAAAATTTGAAATTGATGCAGATAAGTGCATCGACTGCGGTTCTTGCGCAGGTCAGTGCCCTGTTGGTACTATTGAGCAGGCTTAAGAATTGAATGTAATGAAAGAAAGGTGGCTGTTATCAGCTACCTTTTCTTTTTTATTAATTTGCAGAGGGAGTTATGACTCACGTGAGTCGTAACTCCCTCTTTTCAGGCTATCTGTTATCTGACAGTCCCTTGAAATAGAACTATATTACTGTTCTCTTTTTCGCCTGTAATAAACTGCGCTAACAAAAATTGCAGCGCCACACACAAATATAATTGCCAGCCAAAGAACAGGCTTGAAGTCATCACCTGTTTCAGGTGCATTAGCATCCACAACCGGAGCTTCTTCGCTTTCAGACGTTTCAGAAGTATCCTCGTCTTCAGGTGTATCAGGAGTATCCTCTGTTCCGGGTGTGCTTGGAGTATCCTCCGTTCCGGGTGCACTAGGGGTACCCTCCGTTCCGGGTGTGCTTGGAGTATCCTCTGTTCCGGGTGTGCTTGGAGTATCCTCTGTTCCGGGTGCTTCAAAGGTTTCTGTCCCCTTGGCGCCGCATACGCAAGAATAATAATAGGTTGCTTTTGCATCAGAGGTCGCATCCGTTGCTTTATACTCATCAGAAACTACCTTCTGATCATAGGTGTGAGCAACAGGCTTAATTTCTTCGTCACAAAGTTCGTTGACGCATTTTGCCCAATGATATGCACCATCATTTTCGTAAACCATATTGTGACCCAGAAGCTCACAAGTAAAATAAGTACCCGAGGAAATACGAGGCACTTTACCGGTTACTTCGGAAGCGGTTGAAGGAACAACGCCATATGCCCATGTGCTTTCGGTACCGTCAACGGTAATAACTCCATATTCATTAATGGTAACCACCGCACTTAACGGATCTGCATAAAACCATGTATTATCGCCCGCCGAAAACTTGGTAGGCGGTTCTTGAGTTACGCTTTCAAGGTTTCCGTCTGGATCATACTGTTCGTATGTAAAGGTCTGCTCGGAAGTGTAGATAGTTTGATTTTGTTTCACAAACACACCGTTACGAGTACAATTGGTATCAAAATAAAAGACGCCTTCGCTTACGCCCTGATTGTCAGCGTGTACATGACCATTGACACACATCAGTACAGTACCGGGATTCATATCATTGACCTTTTTGAAGATTCCTCGTACCGTATCTGCATCAGAAGAAGTTGTAGTCAGTCCAAAGTCGAAGAATCTATCATGTCCTACAACGATACAAGGAATATCCTCTTCTGCAGCCTCTGTAAGCACCTTTTCAAGCCATTCGAGCTGTACAGGTCCTAAAGAACGAGGTAACGTGTTGGTGCTGGGGGCACCATAGCTTCCCGAATAATTGTGTTCATATTCCTGGGTAGTAGGATTAAAGGAATACTGCGTATCGATACAAACGATTCTAAATCCCTCTGATTCAAAATAGTAGTATGCGATGTAAGGATCGTACTCTCCTGTAGCAGTTCCCCATACAACACTCTTATCATTGGTAAGTTTGTCCGTTACATTTTCCATGGTGTTGCCTTTGGTTTCCAGCTCATGGTTACCGTAAATATTGTATGCCAAAAGAAGATCGCCTTCTTCGGTATAATAATTGAGGTAAGTATTAAAAAGCTCAGGTGAGCCATTGGCATCATTACAGAAGTCACCTGCTGACATAATGAAAGAAGAATTACTATCATCAGCTCGTTTTAAAATCGAATTAAGGTCAGCTATCGTATTAGGATACATTTTCTCCTTATAATGGAAATCGGAGAAAAGTGTGAATGTAAGTTTCTTCGCATCTTTTCCAACAAAAACAGAAGAGTCTGCAAAAACATCAGCCAGTTTCTCTTTAAGAGCATCATCATCGCTGAAAGCATAGATTCCGTTTGCCAGTTCAGCTGCAGAGTATGCCTTAGCTTCCCCGTAGGTATAAGCCCCCTCAATTACAACATAAGGGCGGACAGTGTAGAATTTGTCGTAATTCTCTTCCGGGATATCGGAAATAGAATAAGTAAACGATATCTCACTGTCATCCTGGGTGCAGGTTGTAAACACAGTATTGGTAACACCATCCGTGCCTACCTCGATCTCCTGAGGAACCTGGCTGTCACCCATAGCCATAACAACGCCAAATTTCATCTTATCAGAATCGCTGTAAGTATATGTTCCATCAAAATACTTCGTATAGATATACTGTGTTTTGTCAAAAGATAAAGCAACATCGATATCGACTTTTCCCTCGTCAGTAACAGCGAGATTTGCTCCATCAATATCAAATACTGCGTCATCACTGTAGATTTCAGTAATCTTTACATCAGTAATATAAATATTGCCGCCATAAGTGAAAAATCCCGGGTTATCGGAAGTAACACCCTTAACCGCACGCTGAGGAGCCGTTGCACAGAGAACATCATTACAGTAAATATAATTGTAGCCTTTATAGCTGATTATCTTAAGGTTTACAGTGTCTCCGTATTTGGGATAGTAGGAAGAATTCCATGTTCCTTGCAAGGTTTTATCTGTTGGTCTGTACTTGTATGTAGAATCTGTCTTTCCAGTCGATATGTTGTGGCTGCTATTGTACATACAGCCTTCAGCATCATTAATACCGGCATAAAAGTTATTTGCCAAACCGAACTCGCCTTCAGTGTCAAAATTAACAATTACATTTGCTTCAAATATGTAGTTCAGCGTACCGGTAGCAGGTGTGGTAATGAAAGCATCCGTATTAGCAGAGCTGAATTTCACAACCTTACCATAGCCATCAAGCGTAACAACCTCTCCAATCATGGATCTCAGAGTAGTATCTTTAGCACCATAACCGAAAGAAGCTCCATTTCCTGTATAACCCTTCTGCCAGCCTTCGGGAAGTTCTCCAACAGTTGTATCTTCAAAACCAGTCTGATAAAGGACATCACCTATTGGCCAGCTGCTCTCGTCAAATGCAGGACCTTCAGGGAAGCGGTTGATTTCATCTACATTATCTCCGTCGGAAGGGTCGCTGGGAGAAGAATCACCACTCGGGGTGTCGTTATCTGTGTCTGAAGGATCTTTTTCAGTCATCCTGAGTTCTCTGACGGAAATGTCTGAAATAGTTACAGTTGAATTATAACAGTAGAAACCGCAAAGGCTTTCACCATTTATGGGATATTTGGAAACTACTGTTGCAACATACATATCGTCGATATAATAATAGTTTTTGCCATTATAAACATAGACAGTCAGTCTTTTCTCCTGATCCTTATCTGGTCCTACATACCCATCAGGATTATAAAAAGATCTTTGGTCGTTTGTTTCAGCAGGCTTACTAACGGTATAAATTTCCTTCGTTGTCTTGCCCACTCCATAAGTAACAAACATAGTTCCGCCTCCACTTACATTCTCTTTTTCCGTATCCTTAAAATTGGCAGCAATGTTTGTAATAAGGCCAAAGGCACCTGTCTTTTTTTCGGTGAGATCCACAGCTTTAAAAGTTGCTTCAAACATATAATTTGATGTTGGAATTGTAGGCATAAGGATAATACCATCTGTTCCATAAGATCCATAAGAAATTGTATTGTCTGTTAGGACAGTAGCCTCTTCAGGATACTTATTTTCTGGAGCATACCATTTCCACTTAGAAGTACGTGCTAAACCATAGCTCCATTCCTTGGCATTCTGCTCCCAACCTTCAGCGTCATGATTAGGAAGCGTAGTTCCGGAGGAAAGATTGATTTTAACAAGGTCATCGCCTGCGACTAAACCAGGCACTTCTGCTTGCAATTCCGCAGGTACGGCCTCCTCGGCCTTTTGAAGCTTTTTGACGGAAATGTTTGTAATCTCTACGGGCATACTATTGTCAGCGTTGTGATAGAAACCACAAAGGCTTTCACCTTCTGTGGTATATTTAGATTCTGCACTGCCTGCATAATTCCCATTAATGTAATAATAGCTTACACCTTCATAAACATAAACGGTGAGAGTAAGTGCACTGCCTGCGGTAGGTGCTGTATATCCATTGGGAGTTTCAAGACCTTTTTTATCTGTTTCTATCTTCCTATTCCAGCTATAAACTTTTTTTGTTCCAGTTGACGCTTTTTTTCCTGCCGCATAGGCTACAAACATAGTTCCACCACTGATATCTTCATATTTTGGAGCAAGGTTTGTAATGAGGCCGAAAGAACCCTGTAGATCGCTGCCTTCAACTACAGTAAAAGTAGCTTCAAATTTATAATTACTGGACGGAAGTGTGGGCAGGAGGATAGCATTATCGACACCCTTGGACGAATCAATACGAATTGTATTGTCTCTCACAACAGATGCAGAAACCTTGAAGCCCGCTATGTTTCTAGTCCATTTCCAGCTTGTTCCCGGTCTGCCGTAACTCCACTTGTTGTCGTCCTGACTCCAGCCGTCCTCCTCACGATTTGCAATGACATCTCCGGCAGAGACATCTCCGGCAGAGACTGATGTATTGATAAGATCCCTACCTACTTCCAAACCAAGTGCTTGTATTTCTGCAGGTACGCTTGAAGACGTGGCTTCAGCAGTAATTGTGTTCAACGGTATTGAAGCCAATAGCACGACTACTGCCAATGCTTGTGCGATTTGTCTTTTAACATGTTTTAACATAGTCTTTTTGTCCTTTCAAATAATTTTGATAGTACTGTTACTCCATAAATTCCATAAAACTTTTTATCAGCTCGTTCTAGGAGCTGATAATACTTTTTTTCATAACCTCTCATCCCTCCCGTTATTTGCAGCGTCTGCTGTTATTTTTTGTACTTGCCGGCAGCTTCCGTCTCTGCTGTTATTTTCGCCTCTCACATCCAACTTCCGCTATCTGCCCAAACTTGTACAATTAATTGTATTATTTCTTATTTATACATAAGTGACAACTGGAGAAATCTGATTCACCATGACGCAGGCGAAATTTCCATTAAAATGCAATGTGAAATTTAAGAATCAAGTGGAAAATTAGGCACTTTGACACATTTTCATGCTTTGGGTGATGATTTTATGTGATTTTTATGTAATAGAATTTTAGCCAAATACAGGACAAAAAGAGAGCCTATTCAGGATGTCTTTTTCTGACATCTGAATAAGCTCATAAACAACTCCAACCTATTATAACAAATTTGCCATCGTCTCCGGAAATCTCCTGTAATCATCCACACAGATGAATGCAAAATCTAGGTGCCATATCAAAGTAAGAGGAGCCTCCTATGCATTCAAATCATAATACATCCAAAGTACCGAGTAACGGTCTTTTAAATCTTTTGCATACCACAAGGCATCCTGAATCTTCTCTGTCCCGTACATCTGAACAAACTCTGCAATGTCAAGTACCACACTTCTTAAGTATTCCGTCAGTTTCTCAGAAGAAGGAACTTCACGCAGAACTTCCTTGATCTGCTCCCACTTTTCACGATACACAGGCAGGCGCTTCTGCTCATACCAGCCAATTTTATCCTGCAGCGCTATGACGCCGTCAGCAGCGGCGGTATAAACTCTTTTAATCTCTTTCTCCCACACTCCACGCTCCGGCTGTTTATGAGAAGCCGGGCACTCCATTCCAAGCAGCTCTTCTCTCATTTTCTGTGTATACACAGCAGAATAAGCTACGTCCGTACCGTGCATGAAATAAGGCTTATCATTCATGATTCCTGTTACCTCGAAAAAGTGGGAAAGATGATGCTCACTTCCGGATGCCGGTCTGGAATTGCCCACGTAAGCCATAGCAATACCTACGCCCACAAGAGCCTCCATCAAGGTCTCGATAGCAGCTGCATCACGCTCAAGCAGCTTAGGGCCAAGATCCTTTGTCTTGCAGAGCATCTCATAAGTCAAATCATAGCTGCGCCTTTGGAAGCATAGCCGTCCATGGAAGGTGCTGTTGCCACAATGTAATAAGGAAGCTTGGCCTGATAGCTCACATACTTACACAGATCCTGAATCACTCCGGAACCCACACCGATGATCAAGTCAGTCGCCTTCGTCAGCTTCTGTTCCATTTCACAGACAGCTTCCTCGTTAGGTACCAGCAGTCCTCACCAGAAGGATTTTCTGATAGCTTCCAAGAAGGGATGATACTTGTTCCACCGCGCCGGAACCAATCACTACCTTTTTGATACTACAGCTGTGGGTCATTCCACAGTCGCATTTTTTATCCTGAAGCATTTTATCAAAATCCATTTTCATACCTCTTTTCCATTTAGGCTTTACATTTCTTATAATTTGTATTATAAAAGAAATATGCAGTAATAAGCAAGCAATAATCAATCTCGCCTCCTAATGAATACCTGATTAAAAAATAAAATGTTTCCTTTTTCTCCCCTTTTCTTTTCCGGACTTTTTCTTTGAAACAGCCTTATTGGCTGTTTCCTTATTTTCTGATGTTTTCCAGTTTTCTACCGATTCCCGGCTCTTTTCTTCTGCCTCTGCCTGTGATGTTGCCTTTTTTTCCTCCTTTGTCGCCTCCACACTTGTTTCCTCTTTTTCAGTTACAGATGTATGACCGGTTTCCTCCTCTTTTTTCTTACCGGATGCCCTTCTTTCCATTTTCCCGCCCCGGCTCTTCTTCCGGAGCAGCTCATCCAATTTCTGATAATGATCTTCCTCCCGTTTTTCTCTCACTCGGTTACGTTCCTCTTCCCGCTCCTCCTGAACCCGGAATTGATAATCCAGCTCTTTTACAACACTTTCCTTGATTTCATGACACAACTCCCTGTTATTCTCCTGTAAAGTCTCACGGATGAGCTGCTGCAGCAGCCACTGGAGGCGCTTTGCTTTTTCCTCACGCTCATCCAAAGCAGCAGGATTAACCTCACGACTTCCGATAATCTGAATCGCCATACCTTGTACAGCCTCCGCTTTATCATCCTTTGTCTCCCCATTCTCCTTTGACGCTCTCTCGTTGCGATCCGTCTGACCGTTGATTTCCTCCTCTTCAGGTACCATTACATTCAATTTCCCGTCTTTTAAAATCATTTTAATAGCTTTCAATTGCAATCCCCCCTCTTTCATGCTTTTAATCTGCTTAAACAGCTCTACATCATCTTCCGTGTAGTAACGGTGACCCAGTTCATTTCGTCTAATGGGCAGATGCAATTCCTCCTCCCAATAACGAAGTACGTGACTCTCCACCTGAACCTCTTTTGCAGCATCTGAAATCATTAAATAGCGTTCCATAAAATTCCCCTTCCTGTTTCGGTTTTACAGACCATACAGCCTGTGATTAGTTTACTATCCGAAGCCTATCCGGTGCACCTTTCTCACGGATTCGCCCGGTTCTGACCGGATACAAAAAGAGAACATACCGTCAGGCTGTTCTCTTTCGTAATTGATATTGATCTGTATTTTATTTCTGCAGATTGGCAAATTTGGTGTACATAGGAAGCCATGCCAGTTCTACGGTACCGATAGGACCGTTTCTCTGCTTGGCTATGATAATTTCTGCCACATCTTTTTTCTCTGTATCGTGATTATAATAATCATCTCGATAGATGAACATTACCACGTCGGCATCCTGCTCGATGGCCCCCGACTCACGCAGGTCGGAAAGCATCGGGCGGTGGTCCGGTCTCTGTTCTACCGCACGACTCAACTGGGACAATGCCAGCACCGGTACGGAAAGTTCCCTTGCTACTGCTTTCAGGGATCTGGAAATATCGGATATTTCCTGCTGTCTGGAATCGGAACGACCGCTTCCTGTCATCAACTGAAGGTAGTCGATGATAATCATGGACAGGTTATGCTCCAACTTGAATTTACGGCATTTACTGCGAAGCTCCGAGATACTGATACCGGGAGTATCATCGATGATCAGGTTGGAACGACCGATGACACCGGCACTTTCAATCAGCTTCTCCCACTCCTGGTCATTCAGCTGACCGGTTCTTAAGTGCTGGGCATCTACTCTGGACTCCAGGGAGAACATACGGTTTACCAGCTGTTCCTTACTCATTTCCAGACTGAAGATAGCTACCGTCTTATTCTGCTTAAATGCCACATGCTGGGCGATATTCAAAACAAACGCTGTCTTACCCATGGAAGGACGGGCCGCAATCAATATCAAGTCTGACGGCTGCATACCCGCGGTACGGTAATCCAGATCGATGAAACCGGTAGGGATACCTGTCACAGCTCCCTTATTGCGAGAGGCTGATTCTATCTTGTCCATGGCATTCATAACTACCTGACGGATAGGAACAAAGTCGCCGGTGTTACGCTTTTGCACCAGTTGGAAGACTCTTTTTTCCGTGTCCTCCAGGATAAATTCCAGGCTTTCCTTCCCTGCATAACAAGTGTTGGCAATCTCTTCATTGAGCCTGATCAATTTGCGCAGCGTCGACTTCTCAGCCACGATATTGGCATAATATTTGATATTTGCTGAGGTAGGCACTGCCCGAATCAGTTCTCCGATAAATTCCAGACTGCTGACCTCCGGCGGAACTTCTTTTTCCCGCAGACGATTCTGCAGAGTGACAATGTCTACAGGACTTCCCTGGTCATTGAGTTCTACCATGGTCTCAAACAAAGTGCCGTATTGTTTATTATAAAAATCATCACCACTGATCAGTTCGGATGCAACCACGATGGCCTCACGGTCCATGAGCATGGAACCAATGACAGACTGCTCTGCCTCCAGGCTGTGGGGCAACACTCTTTTCAGTACTGCTTCTTCCATTGCAGGCATACTAATCTTACCTTTCTAAAACAAAATCACTTTATGCCTCTGTTGCTTATGCCTCAGTTACCTTGACTGTGGTCTTAGCTGTTACCTTAGGATGCAGCTTGATTGCCACCTCATAGGACCCGAAATTCTTAAGTGCATCCTGCAGTACGATCTTCTTTTTATCAATTTCAATGTTGTGCTGCTCTTTGAAAGCAGCTGCAATTTCTTTGGTAGATACAGAGCCGAAGGCCTTGCCGCCCTCTCCGGCTTTGATCTTTACTACGACCTGCTTTTCAGCCAGTACTTTCGCCAATTCCTGAGCCGCCTCAAGCTGCTCCTGAGCCTTCTTCTCTTCGTTGGCTTTCTGGAGCTTCAAGTCGTTCATGTTCCTGGCAGTAGCTTCCACACCGATTTTCTTCGGTAAAATATAGTTTCTTGCATATCCTTCGCTGGCTTCAATGATGTCACCTTTCTTGCCCAGCTTTTTCTCGTCCTGTAATAATATAATTTTCATTTGTCTCATCCTTTCTTTTTCATACCAATGGCTGACGTGTGAACTGTAACGTCTATATCTCTCCGTTTTCCAGCATATGGTCAATGGTGCGCTTCAGGATACCGATAGCTTCTGCCAACCCTGTTCCGTCCATCTGGCATGCCGCAATGTTCATGTGGCCGCCACCTCCCATTCTTTCCATAATAATCTGAACGTTGACTTCATCTATGGAACGGGCGCTGACATAAATCTTGCCCTGGTAATCTGTCAGTACAAAGCTTGCCTTGATACCTTTAATGTTCAGCAGTTCATTGGCTGCCTGAGCTCCGATCACGGTAGGGCTGGGCAGGTCGTCTGCTGTACACACAGAAATTGCAAAGTACTGCTTGTATATCTCTGCCTGGCTGACTGCATCTGCTCTTGCCTTATACTCCGCAGCATCTTCGCGGAACAGCTTGCGCACTCTTGTCACATCTGCACCGCTTCGACGCAGGAAGGCAGCTGCTTCAAAGGTTCTCACACCGGTCTTACTTAAGAAATTATTGGTATCTATCATAATGCCGGAATACATACAGTCTGCTTCTTCCGTACGCATCTTGATATTATCATAAGTATACTGCAGAATCTCGGATACCATTTCGCAGGTTGAGGACGCATATGGCTCAACGTAAGATAATGTAGCGTTCTCAATCGTTTCCGTTCCCTGTCTGTGATGGTCCAGTACCACAATGGATTTGCAGAATCGCAAAAGGTCCGGACACTCTGTAATAGAAGGCTTATTTACATCTACTACCACCAGAACTGCATTGCTTCCGGCTACTTCAATAGCCTGCTGGCTGCTAATGATCATGTCAGCATCATATTCCGGATTGTTGCGGAACAAATCAACCATAGGCTGTATGGACGTGGTCACATCATTTAATACAATATTGGTCTTACGTCCCAGAGCTTGTGCAATCCGGTAAATGCCTACCGCAGCGCCAAAACAATCTACATCCGGAATGCGATGTCCCATAACAATAACTCTGTCCTTGGAGGTAATGATTTCCCGCAAAGCATGGGCCTTCACACGAGCCTTTACACGGGTATTCTTCTCTTTCTGCTGGCTCTTTCCACCATAATAGGTAATGCTTTCCGGAGTCTTTAACACCGCCTGGTCACCGCCTCGTCCGAGTGCCAGGTCGATTGCATTACGGGCAAATTCGTAATTCTGGGCATAGCTGAGTCCGTCCATACCGATTCCGATACTTAATGTGACAGCCATCTCATTACCGATATTGACAGTCTTAACCTCTTCCAGAAGGTCGAAACGTGTTTCCTGCAGCTGTGCCAGTGCTTTCTTACGCAAAATGATCAGGTACTTATCTTTCTCAAGCTTCTTACAGATACCATCCTGAGCAGATATGTACTTATTCACTTTTCGGTCAATCAGTGCAGTCAATAGGGATCTGCGAACCTCTTCTACACTATTGAGTGCCTCTTCATAGTTGTCCAGATAAATCATGCCCACTGCCAGGCTCTGGTCATCCACTTCCTGCAGCGCAATATGCAGAGCCGTCTCATCAAACAGATATACTGCAATCAGGAAACCGTCATAGTCCCCTGCCTCTATCATATCACTGTGGTCTACGATTTCCCCTAAGGGAATCTTCCTGAACTTTGCTACATATTCATTTCCTTCATATTCCAGTTCATATTGCGCTTCATCCACACCGGAATCATCCGGGAGCCTGTCCCTTGTAATAGTGGGGAAAAGACCGGTAATGGATTTATTATAGCCTTTCGGCTGATGAACCACATTCTCAAATGCAATGTTGGTCCAGATGACCTTTCCACTATCATCCAAAAGTGCATATGGAAGGTCAAGATCACGCAAAAGTTTTCTCTGAATCTGTCCATATTCCGTAGCAAAGCTGATCAGCTCGTTCATAATGACCGGCTTATTATAGAAGTACAGGGACAGCGTGATCGCAAAATAAAAAATGACGAAGCAGGTTAAAATGATACCTGCACGGTAGTCTATCAGGTAAAGTGCTGCATTTACAAAACACAGGAGAATGCCGAGATAGATGCTGAAGTTAATGAAGGTCTTGATCCTTCCTTTTAGTTTGACGTGTTTCTTCATGTAAGGCCGCCTCTCTGAAGAGTGTCGGAGGTTGTCCGATGTAGTGATTGGGTAGTACTGTGGGGGGATTGCCTTCTAATCAAAAGTTACCCGCAGGGGTGAATCTTTGGATTTTCGGCTACTCACGGGCAGAACCCTGAGTGACCTTTTAGGCCACTCAGGGTCGCTTCGCTCGCCAAATGGTTAAATAGATTGGAGAGTATGCGAGCATCCTCTCCAATCTATTTAATCACTTGGCTCTGCCCTTATCGAACATTATACCAAATCTTACTCTACTTTGCTACCGTTTAATTTGTCAAAATGTAAAAAGTTATGTCTTGTTGTGAAATTTTTCTTATATTTTTACTTTAAAATTGGGGCGACGACCGCCCGGTTGGATTAATACATATGAATTTTGATTTATTGCTCAGCGGCCATTTGGCTATGGACCGGCATTCCCGTTAAATGCCTGAGCAGAGCAGTAACAATTTTGATTTTTCAGAAACTCCAGCAATATAAAAAAGATTGCACTTTGCCCGGAATTGTGTTAACCTGTTAATAAGCAAAGAATTCAAATCTATTGTGATTATTTGAAGCTATACAAGATACTGATTGTTGATATGGTTAGCTATCACCGGAGCAGGTAACGAGGGAGGATAACATGTTCTCGGTAAATAATCACATCAAAATTCTAAGATTCTATTATGCCATGCGGCAAAGAACTCCTTGCTTAATTACCCAATAGTTACAATAGCAGGGAGTATAAAAGCTTCCTGCCACACAGAAAGGAAGCGAAAAGATGGAAGAAAACCTGAAAATGCAGCAGGGAGAATTGGACATCCCCGAAAGCTGCGATGTAAATTTAAGCGACTTTGCTTTATTTTTATCTGTCATGAAGGTCAAGGAAGCATATCAATGTACCTTGAGCATAGCCTTAGATGAGGCTGATTTGGAACTGGAAGAAGTAAAAGTAGAACAAGTCATCCTGAATAAGACCGGGAATCGTGCTATTCGTCTGGATGCCTGGGCATTAGATAAGAAGAACCGCCAGATCAATACGGAGATGCAGAACAACACCGATTCAGACGATGTTAAGAAACGCTCCAGATTTTATCAAGGACTGATGGATACACCGATATTAAAAGCCGGAAAAGAGACACGATACAAGCACCTGCCTGCCACAATCATTATTTTTATCACTCAGGCAGATATTTTCGGCAAAGACCTGGCATGTTATACTTTTACGGAACAATGCGAAGAGGTAGCCGGTCTCCATCTTGATGACGGTACAAAAAAGATTTTCCTGAACATGACCAGCAAAAACGGCAGACCCGAACTGGTGAGCCTTTTGCAGTACATGAGAGACACCCGCATGAATAATCCTGAAGTCAAGGTCAAGGATGAACGAATTGTGCGATTGGATGAGATTGTACAGGAAGTAAAGCAGTCGGAAGAATGGGAGGCTGTTAAAATGAATTTGCTTGAGATTGGAGAAGCCCGTGGTGAAGCCCGCGGCGAAGAAAAAAAGTTAATAAGACAGGTTTGCAAGAAACTCAGTAAAGGAAAGGCTCCGGATGTAATTGCAGAGGAATTGGAAGAAGATTTAGCGGTCATCGCAAAAATCTGCGAAGCAGCAAGCGAATTTGCACCGGAATATGATTGTGATAAGGTATATGAAAAATTGCATTTTTCCAAGTAACTTCAGTTTCCTTCAGGCAACATTTCATCCGGGCATTGCTTAAGAGTGAGACCTTTTTCAGATCTCACTCTTAAGCAGGAGGCTGCCGGACCGGCAGCCTCTCTATGTTCTATTTCTTTATTCTACTTCTTTTTCAACTGATCATTTCAGCACAGCGACCTCTTTCCCACCGGCCTTAGCACTGTCATACATTGCAAACATGGTTTTCATTGTATTGCAGGCATCGGTAACAGAGAAATACTTCTTGCCATCATAATATCTTTTCATAAGTGCTTCATGACCGCTGCCCCAATAATCTTTTCCAATGGCAGGGTTCACATCCTCAGCAATCATCTGACCATTCACCCAAAGCTGCTTATCTATGTATCTTGCCGTTCCTTTTTCAAAAAGGATTTCAAAGAAAGGTGCAGAATTCTCAACATAAGCATTGGTTGCAAAGAAAATGCCCTTTACATCGTTTGCAAAACTTACCGTTGCCGTAAAGGTATCTTCCACTTCAATGGCATCAGCCAGGGAATAGTTGAACATATTGGCCTTGACGCTTACCACATCTCCAATGAGATAACTGAAGTAATCCAGTGTATGTACAGCCTGATTGATCAGCACACCGCCGCCTTCCGTCTCCCACTTTCCTCTCCAATCACCACTCTCATAGTACGCCTTATCACGATACCAGGTCAGGATTCCTTTGGCAGCTTTTACTTTGCCCAGTTCTCCGCTCTCCACCAGTTCTTTCATTTTCTGAACACAAGGGTTCAAACGGTTCTGCAATACCACACAGACCTTCCCTGAGCCTTCCAGTGCCAACAGGCGGTCATACTCTTCCCCGGTCATTGTCACAGGTTTCTCTACCACGACCTCTTTGCCTGCAGCCAGTGCCTTTTTTATCATCTCAAAATGCAGATAGTGAGGCGTGCAGATATGAACTGCGTCAATCTTATCATCTTGAAGCATGGTGTCAAAATCATCATATTCCACTACCTGATACTTTTCTTTGCAAAGTCTGCGCTTTTCAGCATCAATGTCGCAAATTGCATAAATTTCAGCCTGCTCTACGCTTTCCAACGCCTTGGCATGTACAGGACCTATGGCCCCATAACCTACGATACACACTTTTTTCATGTTGTTCCCGCCTCTCTTCTTCCGAAATCTTTTGCTAAATTCCCCCGAAAAAGCTTCTTTTATCAAATCTCTGAAAACACGTTACAGTCCGGCTTTAGGCCGAACTGTAACAATCTGATTCCTTTTAGCAGAATCCCTTTGTCTTCAGATAATCATAGCTCATCTTCATGGATTCGAACGGATCACGGTTGCAGATATCCTGCTCAACCAGTGCCCACTTAGCTCCGGCGTCATCACATGCTTTGATGATTTCGTCCCAATTCAGATTACCTTCTCCCACTTCACACATTTCCACTCCGAAGTTCTTCTCCGGATTGATGTGATAATCCTTAAAGTGGATAGCCATAGCTCTCTCTCCGAGATTTCTGATGAAATCTGCAGGATCCTGACCGCCAAACTGCAGCCAGTAGGTATCTACGATGAACTTCACCGCCTCAGGATCAGTCTCTTCTATCAGTCTGTTCATCATGAGCTTACCATCGAATTTGGCAAACTCGAAAGCATGATTGTGATAACCGAAAAGCAGGCCCTCTTTCTTCAATTCTTTTGCAATCTCATTGGTTTCTTTGATAAACTGTACAATTCCTTCTGCGCTGCGGTATTCCCCGGGCATAGAGCCCACACCGCAAAGCTCACAGCCAAGCGTTCTGTTGTAATCCATGATTTCTGCCAGATTGTTCTTGAAATCGTCAAATCCTCTGTGAGTAGTTACTACTTTCAGATCATACTTATCAAGAACCTCTTTCATCCCGGCAGCCTTTAAAGGGGTACCGGAAATCTGTACGATCTTGTAACCGATTTCTTTTACCTTACGACAGGTTTCATCAAAATCTTCTATGGTCTTTGCGAACTCTCTTAGTGTAAAATACTGAGCACCAATCTTTCTATCCATTTTCTATCCCTCACTTCAATATGATGCGGCAATTAGTATGTATTGCTGTTATCTACAACAACCTGTGATTCTGCCTTTACTACGGTAGAATTCTTAATCTTCTCCTGCAGAAGCTCATAGAATCTGTCATCCGGGAAGTTCTTCACATCTACAGTCTCACCTGTCCATGCACTCAAATGGATAGCATTGGAGATGGTAAGACCATTGATACCTTCTTCACCTTTCGCAAGAAGCTCTGTTCCATTCAGTAAAGCAGAAGCAAAATTGTTCATGATACCCACGTGCTGAGGGCCTCCGGAGAAGTCAGCAGGAATCTTGCATTCCCAGCATTCCGGTCTTGCAAAAGGTTCTGTATTGACTTTGTTATGTTCTCTTTCAGAAATCACATTTCTATTGAAGATGATCTGGTTGTTTTCTATTACTACCTTACCCATATCGCATGCAATTTCCAGGCGGTTGGTTCCGGGAGCCTCACCGGTGGAAGTAATGTACTCGCCGGTCGTTCCGTTATCATACTCGAAATATGCCATTACATCGTCTTCTACTTCAATATTGTAATATTTTCCGAAGCTTGCTTTTGCATAAATTCTGTCGGGCATGCCAAACATCCACTGCCACAGGTCAAGCTGGTGAGGGTTCTGGTTGATCAGAGCTCCGCCGCCCTCTGTAGCCCAGGTGGAACGCCAGGTACTGCTGTCATGATAAGCCTGCGGTCTGTACCAGTCTGTGATGATCCAGGTAATTCTCTTAATGTGACCCAGATCACCTCTCTGAATCATTTCTCTTAACTTCTGATAAACAGGGTTGGTTCTCTGATTATACATGATTCCGAACAGCTTACCGGACTTTGCAGCTGCCTCGTTCATCTCTTTTACCTGCTTGGTATATACACCGGCGGGTTTCTCTGTGATAACATTCAAGCCATAAGAGAAAGCTTCGATTGCCAGTGTAGGATGGCTGTAGTGAGGAACAGCGATCAGTACGGTATCGCACAAGCCGCTCTTGAAAAGATCTGTTGCGTTCTCAAACAATGCAAGATCCGGATATGACTTTTTCACTGCTTCCAGTCTTGCAGGAGCAATATCACATACTGCAGTCAGCTCCATGTCCTTTACCTTGCCTCCCATTAAGTTGTTAACATGTCCTGTACCCATGTTTCCGTAGCCGATAATGCCTATTTTTACTTTTTCCATGACAATCATCCCTTCTTATTCTTTATTTATTGATTTTTTCAAGTATCTCGCAAAGGGCACGATATGCAAGGGTAAAGGTTCCCTCTCCGCCCTTAGGAAGTCCTTCCATCTTATCATCCAGTTCCAGATTA
Organism: Lachnospiraceae bacterium; assembly: GCA_017620975.1. Next base: position 18,767 of record JAGAUD010000029.1, read on the forward strand.
GCAAGTCCTTCAAAGCTTCCAAGATGAGGCTCCAGACTTAAGAAACCGTCATAACCGTTTTCCATCAAAGCATTCAGTACATACTCTACATTACCATCACCGCATCCGGCCGGTACTACCTTCCCATCCTCAAAAAGTGCATCCTTAATGTGCATGTACTCAATGTAATTTTTCAGATTCTCATATGCATACTTTGTGTCCTGACCACACTGTACGAAGTTGGCAGGATCGAACACTGCTTTAAAATGAGGACCATACAGTTCTTTCATCAGGTCGATACATCTGTCTGCTGTATCACCGTAGATTGCCTTTTCATTTTCATGCAGTAAAATAACATCCTGCTCCTCTGCATAGGCAATCATCTTCTTCAGACGTGCGATTACTTCCGCTCTCTCCTCTGCAGTCCACTCGTCACCGCCCTCATGATAGAAGCTGAACATTCTGATATACTTTGTATCCAGCATCTTGGCAGTCTTTACCACTCTCTTAAATACTTCAAAATGCTCCTCGAAGGAATCTGTCAGCTTAATCTTACCGATAGGAGAACCGATAGAGGAAACCTTGATTCCGTACTGCTCCATCTTTGCTTTCAGTTCCAATACTTCCTCATCGTTAAGTGTGGAAATATTCTTTCCATCGATTCCTCTGGGCTCAAAATACCGGATATTCAACTTATTCAAAACCTCAAACTGTGTCACGATCTCCTTTGAAATCTCATCGGAGAAACCGCTGATTTTCTGATAACTCATTCTGTTAGTCCTTTCTCTTCTTAAATTCTGGTTCATGCAAACCGCATGGTTTCCTGCTTCTGTGAACGCAGAGGCCGTCGCCTCACTCACTTATATGTATCGATACATTTCTTATTCAATTATAAATTACCACAATTTTTCCAAATCAACTACTTATTTTTTGTCCATGACATTGCAAATATTGCTCTTTTATATTAAAATGGTAAATAATATAGTTTTCGGAAAATGGTGCAGGCTGAACTATTATAGGAGGCAGGAATTTATGAAAGATCCAAATTACTACTCATTCGGCGATACCACGACAGATATGCCGTCCAATGTCCATTATCAACTTCATACTCATGATGATTATGAAATCCTTCTTTTCATGGAGGGTGATGCAAGATATGTGGTGGAAGAAAAGACATACACTCTGGAGCCGTGTGATATCATCATTATCAGAAAGCATGAGATGCATCGTATCTACCACAACAGTGATGCGCGATATCGACGTGTGGTACTTATGGTAGCTCCCGAGTTCTTCCGCCAAAATAATTGCACGGACTACGAGGCTCAGTTTCTGAAAGCGCCCGCCGGTACCGACAATAAGATCAACGCGTCTCTTGTACGTTCCAGCGGGCTGTATGATGCTTTTTTAAGATATAAGAAATACTCTCAAGATGGTATCCTGGATGCGGGTTCTCCTATTTTGAAAGCTACGATTATTGAGATTCTGTATCTGATCAATAAAATAACAGGGTTCTCGGCCTCTGACCTGACAAATAGTCCGGTAAAGGATGTCATTTATTATCTGAATAATAAATATACGGAAGACCTCACTCTGGATATGCTGGAGGAGAAATTCTTTCTTTCCAAGTATTACCTGTGCCGGGCTTTTCGTAAGGCAACGGGGCTGACGGTCCATGAGTATATTTGCCGTAAGCGGCTGACAAGAGCCAGAGAGCTTAGGACAGAGGGATATAGCCTTAGTGAGGCTGCCATGATGGTGGGATTTCATGACTATTCCTCGTTTTACAGGGCTTATTTGAAAGAGTATGGAAGGCCGCCGCGGAGTGATATGGCATAATAAAAAGACCAACAGCCATCTTAGGTTGTTGGTCTTAATCTCAATTATTAACCTTAAACTTAATCGCAGGTATAAGGCATCAGTGCAACGTGACGTGCTCTCTTGATAGCAACGGTCAGTGCTCTCTGGTGCTTAGCGCAGTTGCCGGTGATTCTGCGAGGAAGGATCTTACCTCTCTCAGACACGTATCTCTTCAGCTTGTTGGTGTCCTTGTAATCGATTACATTATCTTTACCACAGAATACGCAAACTTTCTTTCTTCTGCGAATTCCGCCTTTTCTTCTCATTGGAGAATCGGTTTTCTCTGCCTTATTAAAAGCCATTGTCAGTGCCTCCTATTCTTAAAAAATCAACTTAGTTAAACGGTAATTCTTCATCGATACCATCGGGGATGTTCATGAAGCCGTCTCCGGCACCACTGGGAGCACTATTGCCGCCAAAACCACTATTACCACCGAAATTATTGCCGCCGTAATTATTATTACCGCCGCCAAATCCGCCGTTACCGCCGAAACCGTTATCAGCACCGCCTGCTGCATTCTTGCTCTCGGCAAATTCGATTTCATCTACCATAACACGGACACTGTATACCATCTGTCCGTCCTTGTTGGTGTAATTGTCGTTCTGGATACGGCCACAGGTCAGGATCTTGGTTCCCTTATGCAGGTAACGCTCTACGAACTCTGCCTGTTTACCGAATGCGGTACAGTTAAAGAAATCAGCATCAGGCTCGCCCTCACGCTTAAATCTTCTGTCAACAGCAATGGAGAATCTCGCAATAGCCATCTGATTGCCATTCTGAGAATATCTCACTTCCGGATCCCTGGTTAAACGTCCCATAAGAATTACTTTATTCATAGTTTGTCTCGCTTTCTTTATGCCTCGTTCTGTCTAACGCATAAATATCTAACAACGTTGTCCATGATGCGTACGCGGCTCTCGATCTCAGCGGGAGCAGTGCTCTCAGCATCGAATCTGATGAAGTAGTAGAAAGCTTCTTTCATGTGCTGAACTTCGTAAGCAAGTCTCTTCTTACCCCATTCATCTACTTCTGTGATGGTACCGCCAAATCTCTCGATCAGAGCTTTGCACTTATCAATGACAGCTGCTCTCTCATCATCTTCGATCTTTGCGCTAACAACAACGGCTAATTCATACTTGTTCATGCTTGTTACCTCCTTTTGGTCTCTGGCCCCTGCCTTACCAGGAGCAAGGATTTCATATATCACGATTTAATATGATAACATACTTGAGATTACTTTGCAAGTATTTTTTATCTAAATGACAAAAACAAGCCCGTCCACATTAAGTTCTTTCATTAATTTCTTTCACATTTTTCTCAAGCAACCGTCTTGCAATCATAATCTGGTGTTCACATCCCAGACATTTCAACCGAAAATCCGCCCCCACGCGCAGAACCTCCCATTCCCTGCTGCCGCAAGGGTGCGCTTTTTTTAATTTCAATACATCTCCTACCTGAATATCCATAACCTTACACTCCTTCTATATAAATATGTCTCACAGATTCCCAACAAGGAAATCTTTAATCACGCCAAAAAATTCTCGCAGTAAATTATTAGGCACCATCAGCGGATAAGAATCTGCTGCCAGTCCGCTCACTTTCTCATACCCCATCTTCCGCGCAATCCCCGTAGCCCTGAATACATGAAAATTATTGGTCACCAGAGCCACCGAATCCTCGGCCGGGTTCAAAAATGCACTGCTATAATGCAGATTTCCCCAGGTATTCCCGGAATTGGCTTCCATCAAGATTCGCTCCTCATCAATGCCTTTTTCCACCAGATACTCATACATTCCCTGCGCCTCCGGCATGGGCTCGTTAGCACCCTGACCACCTGATACGATTACAGCGGTATCCGGATTTGCATCTAAATACTCGATTGCCGCATCCAGCCTCCTGCGCAGCACATCACTGGGACCATGAGTCTTCATCTGGGCACCCAGGATGATACAATAATCAGCTCCGTCCGGTGCCTGTGCACCAAACTGTGACAGGATCAAGCCTTCCACTACCAGGAATATGATAAGACAAACAGATCCCATGATGACCGCACCTGCTTTCAGCCAACCCGGCAGAGCCTTCATCCGCTTCTTCTGTCCAATCAACCATCCCAGTGCTGTAAGACACACACCGTCTACTCCCCATATCAGGAAAAAGCTGGTACCGTAGCCCATGAACAGCCCGATGCTGATGCAATACAGGAGACACAAAATCCCCAATGCTATGAAAATAACCGATGCAAACGGCATGCTTTTCCTCCCGCCTCTTTTCTCCGGATATATCGTTCGATCACTCCGGTTGAAAGCAACCGGTTTCTCGTTCTTTCGCTCTCTCATATCCAATCAGTTCCTTCCTGAACCGTGAAACTCACTTTTTCTCTTTACCTCATTACCATATTACTATATCAAATTCAAAGGCATGACTCAATAAGAAATCCCCTAATGTTTTCTTAAGTTTTTCTTAGTTTTCGGACAAGCTGTTCTATTTTGCAATTTTTTTCATATTTATTACAGAGATATCACCCGAAACCCCTTGTTAATTTTATTCAAAAATGGTAGAATGATATCAATAAAAACTATGCATAATTCCATGTATTTTTTCTAATCGCTGTTTTGCCAACGGAAAAATGCATAATTTTCATTAACTTATAATAAAAGGAGAATCAATATGGCAAAAGAAATGATCGCAATGATCCTTGCCGGCGGACAGGGTTCCCGCTTATATGCCCTGACACAAAAGCTGGCAAAACCAGCAGTTCCTTTTGGCGGAAAGTATCGTATAATCGATTTCCCCTTATCCAACTGCGTCAATTCCGGAATTGATACCGTAGGCATCCTGACTCAGTATCAGCCTCTGGTACTGAATGAATACATAGGTAACGGACAACCTTGGGATCTGGACCGTCTTCACGGCGGTGTGCATATACTGCCCCCTTATCAGCAGGCATCCGGCTCCGACTGGTACAAGGGTACCGCTAACGCAATTTATCAGAATCTGTCTTTCATCGAAAGATATGACCCACAGTATGTCATCATTCTGTCCGGTGACCAGATTTGTAAGCAGGATTATAACGATTTCCTGAAATTCCACAAGGAAAAAGGCGCTGAATTCAGCGTTGCCGTTATGGAAGTACCCTGGGAAGAGGCATCCCGTTTCGGTCTGATGGTAGCTGATTCAGACTCCCGCATCACCGAGTTCCAGGAGAAGCCTAAGAATCCTAAGTCTAATCTGGCATCCATGGGTATCTACATCTTCAATACCGATGTTCTGAAGAAGTATCTGATTGAAGACGAGGCTGATCCTGATTCTGAGAACGACTTCGGCAACAATATCATCCCCAACCTGTTGAAGGATGGCCGAAAAATGTACGCTTATCGCTTCAACGGTTACTGGAAAGACGTAGGAACCATTTCTTCCCTGTGGGAAGCCAATATGGAAGTTATGGATCCTGAGCACAGCGGAATCGACCTGTTTGATAAGAACTGGAAGATCTACAGCCGCAACAGCGGTAAGACCGGTCATAAGGTTGGTGTAAACGCTATTGTAGAAAATTCCATGATTACAGACGGTTGCCGTATCGACGGTACCGTGAAACACTCCATCCTCTTTGCAGGTGTTAAGGTTGAGAACGGCGCTTATGTAGAAGATGCAGTTGTCATGGGCAATACTACCATCAAAGCCGGTGCTAAGGTTACACATTGTATCGTAGCTGAAAATGCAATCATCGGTCAGAATGCAGTGGTTGGCGCCATGCCGGAAGGTAATGAGAAAGGCGTTGCTACTGTGGGTCCCGGCGTATACATAGGTGACAATGCCAAAGTCGGCCCCAACGCCATGGTTAATAATAATGTAAAGGATGGTGAAGAACAATGGTAAATTCCAACATAGATGCACTGGGCGTTATTTTCCCGAACAGCTATGATAATCGAGTTCCCGAATTGGTCAGTGAACGCCTTATGGCTTCCATCCCTTTCGCAAGCCGTTATCGTATGATTGACTTTTTGTTATCCAGCATGGTGAACTGTGGTATTGATAATATCTCCGTTATCGTGCGTAAAAATTATCGTTCCCTCATGAGACACTTAGGCTCCGGACGTACCTGGGATCTTACCCGTAAGAACGGCGGTCTGAACATCGTTCCTCCCTACGCAGAGAAAACCGTAAAGGTTTACAGCGGACGAGTAGAAGCACTTGCAAGTATTCTGGAATTTCTGAAGGCTCAGAAAGAGAAATACGTTATAATTGCTGACACTAACATTGCAGTCAATTTTGATTTCAACGCCATGTTCAAATCGCATATTGAGAGTGGCGCCGATGTCACCATCGCATATAAAAAGGAAGAAATCCCTTACGGCTTCATGAATCTGCAGGCTACGACCACCAGTGAACTGTATTATACCCTGAATCTGGAAGAAGGGCGTGTAAAGGAGATACAGATCAATCCCAAGGAATATGGTCCACAGAACTTTTCCATGAACATTTATCTCACTTCCAGAGAGTTGCTGATTGAAAAAATTGCAGATGCCTATGTACGCGGATATGCATATTTTGAGCGTGATATTCTGGCTCCCCAGTTGGATACACTGAAGGTATACGGTTATGAATTTACCGGCTACAGCGCACGTATCAGCGATATCAAGAATTATTTTGATGAAAACATGAAGCTTCTGGATGACGAGAATCTGGACGCATTGTTTGGTCCCTCTCCTGTCTACACCAAAGTTCGTGATGACAATCCTACCAGATATATCGGTGCTGCTAAGGTGAAAAATGCAATGGTAGCTGACGGTTGTGTCATTGAAGGCGAGGTAGAGAACAGCATCCTCTTCCGTGGTGTTAAAATTGGTAAGGGCGCTAAAGTCAAGAATTGTATCCTGATGCAGGATACCGTGATAGAGGGAAATGCCGAAGTAGAATACATGATTACCGATAAAGAAGTAACCATCACCTCAGGCAAAGCCTTGAAAGGCTCCGACTCCTTCCCTGTATTCGTAGCACCCTACAGAACTGTATAAAATTCCTTCTTTGTAACAATATGAAAACGCTATCATGATACGAAAACGCTTTTAGCGCCTATGGCCCTGAAAGCGTTTTTAGCCTCATCATTTATCGGAAAGGAGATATGCTATGCCTAAATATAAGTCTTACCGGGAATCACTGGAGGAGTTCCAAAAGCTTGTAGCTGCCAGCGATAACATCGTCTTCTTTGGTGGCGCGGGCGTGTCCACGGAAAGCGGTATTCCCGACTTCCGCAGTGTAGACGGGCTCTATAACCAGCAATACGATTATCCTCCGGAAACCATTCTCAGTCACAGTTTCTACTGCCGCAATCCTAAGGAATTTTATCGATTCTATCGCAACAAAATGCTTTTTCTGGATGCTGCCCCCAACGCCGCCCACAAAAAACTGGCTGAACTGGAACAGCAAGGCAAGCTGAAGGCTGTCATTACCCAGAATATTGACGGCCTGCATCAGGCAGCGGGAAGCAAAACTGTACTGGAGTTGCATGGCTCCGTTCTGCGCAATTACTGTGAGCACTGTCATGCTTTCTATGACGTTCACTATATCAAGGATGGCACCGGTGTACCGAAGTGTGAGAAATGCGGCGGACCTGTGAAGCCGGATGTGGTTCTATATGAAGAAGGGCTGAATCAGAAGACGCTGAATGCCGCAGTTTCTTTCATTGCCCATGCAGATATGCTGATCATCGGCGGCACTTCTCTGGCTGTTTATCCTGCTGCCGGATTAATTGACTATTTCAGCGGTGATAAGTTGGTAGTAATCAATAAGTCCCCGACTCCCAGAGACAGCTTTGCTGATCTGGTAATTCAGGGACCTATCGGGGAAGTATTTTCTGTTTTATAACACTTTTAGCATTCAGGTGGCTGATGAGTTATCCATCAACTGCCTGTTTTCTTTAAAGTACTGTCTTTTGCAGTATTATCTTTCGAAGTCTCGTCCTGCTCTGAAGCCCCATCTTCCGCAGCTTCCTCCTCTTCTGCAATTTTCTCTAATCCACGAAGAATACCGGCCGAAAGCTCTTCTGCGAGAGTCTGCTGGTATGATGCACTGTTCAGCTTCTTACACTCCGAAGCATTTGTCATAAATCCCATTTCAACCAAAATAGCCGGTGCCTCGGTATGTTCAGTAACGTAATAAGTTTCCTCTCGATAACTGCGGCTTGAAATATCCTTGCATTGCTTGATTACTTCCATGAGATACTTTGCATATTCCTCTCCCGGTTCACTGCCTTCGGGATAATAACATTCCAATCCTTTTATAGAACTATCATCCTCATAAGAATTGCAATGAATGCTCACAAACAGATCAGCGGCTTCTTCGTTTGCGATATCAACACGCTCCTGCAGCTGCAGGAACACATCTGTATCTCTGGTCATGACTACATTCACACCCTGCTCCTCCAGAATCTCCTGCATTAGCTTTACAACGCTCAGATTGATGTTTTTCTCATAAACTTTTCCGACCTCTGTACCAACGTCTTTTCCACCATGACCGGCATCCAGTACAACAGTCCATCCTTCTTCTTCGGTTTCATCCTTGCCTAAGTCTTTCTTCGTATCCGTCTTCTCAGTATCATTTAAAGAAGAGTCTTCTCCTATCACCTCTGCCCCGAAAACAGCCCCGGCGTTTGAAGCGACCTCCTGTTTATTAATATCCAGAATTTCAATTGTAGCAGCATCCTGATTCTGCAAGTTCTGAATACTGACGGTCTCCTGCTTATCGCCTGACAGCAAATCGCGCACATACAAAAATCCGCACCCCATCAATACGACAATTCCGACAAATGCCAACGCAATTGATGCTCTGACAATATATGCAAGCGCGATGCGCCGTTTGCTGTGATGTCTGTAGTGCCTTCTTTTTCTTCTGTATTCAGCCTGTGTCATTGGTTCTGTTCCCCTAACCTCTATGTACTTTTTTGCTATTATTCCAGATGGTTGTGTCTAATTTGTATCTTACAACCGCAACCCGAAAGAATTCAACTCATTTGCCTTCTCCTCACGTGAAATAATTTCCAAATTTTATTCTACCACATTCAAGAGCTTAGCGCAACGCACAAAAAATCAGCCGATGCTGTACTAAGCTTCACCGACCAAACGTGAGTGGTAGTTTTCAAAAGAAGTGTCCCTTATTGTGATAAAGTAAATTCTCCATCATTCTGACGATGAATGATGGAGAATTTATTTTGCTTATTTAGTACCCACACCAATTTTCAAACCTAACGTGTTGAGTATATCCGGAAGGATACTTTCATATAATTATTCCTGCTTCAGGTCATTCAGAACCTGTCTAATATTATCATAAATAAATTCCGGCTTCACATCGCTTGCAGCCACATCCTCCATGGTTCCTTCTCCGCTGAGCACAAAGATAGAACTGATACCGGCGTTGACACCACAGGCTATATCTGTATAAAGACGATCTCCCATAACGGCTGTCTCTTCCGGTTTAAACCCAGTCTTCTCCATCGCAAGCAGAGCCATCGTAGGCTCAGGTTTGCCGATAAATATAGGCTTACGCTTCGTGGCATTGAAAAGCATCTGGCTCACAGAGCCACAGTCCGGTACGTAGCCGTACCAGGTAGGGCATACCCAGTCAGGATTGGTGGCAATGTAATCCACACCTTTATTCAGCAGGATACATGCATCCTCCAGCTTCCGGAAAGTAAGCTCTGTATCAAACCCCATGCACAGGCAGTCGATATCATCTTCCAACTTATCTGTTATAGGAAGGCCTGCGTCCTTAAGCTGTTCTTTGAAAGAAGTAGTACCGAAAGCATAAATCTTATGATACTGTTTCTTCTCCAGATACAACACGGTAGCGTTAGTGGAGGTCAGGAAATCCTCTCCCGTTGTAGCAATCCCCAGCTTGCCCAGCTTTTCGATGTACTTATCCACACTCTTGGAGGAATTGTTGGTCAGGAAAATATATCTTCCTCCGATACCCTTGACATATTCCAGAAAATCCATGGTACCGTCAAACAGATCATCATCCAAGTAAATGGTACCGTCCATATCAAGTAAAAACAATTTCTTATTCTTTAATGTACTCAACTCTTCTCTTTCCTTCCCCACAATTCCGGTCTGCTGGTTGAAATGCCGGAAGCACCGCTGTGAACTGCTTCCTCGATTTCCTTCCTGGTCTCTATGAGTCCACCGGCGATAATCGGTATATTCAGGCTTGCTTTCAGCTCAGCAATTACCTTAGTCACGATTCCCGGCATGATTTCAATCATATCCGGTCGGGATGCTTTGATTGCTTCCAAGGTGGTATTCACAGAGTGAGAATCTACGATAAAGAAACGCTGCACTGTAAAAAGCCCTGCTTCTCTTGCAGCCTTAATAATATTCACCCTTGTGCTGATAACTCCGTCCACACCCATTTTCTTCACATAAACAAGACCGGGCTTATCCTTTCCCAGACCTTCCGCCAAATCCATATGGAGGAAGATTTTCTTGCCGGACGCATGGACTGCCCGGACTGTATCCTCCAGAGTCAGGATATTGGGATTCAGGCAAAATATCAGCTTTACTTGAGAACGCCTTGCCGCTTCCAGCTCCTGCTCCGTTCTTACCGCTGCTATGATCATTTTTGTCTCCTAATGCCTCAAGCGGACATACTTATGCATTTTCGGTTGCAACAACATTGCTTCCGAATACATCCTCTATTATGACATCTCCGATGTGAATTGGCAAGTGTGCAGTTGCAGAATTAATCATTTTCATGCATTCGAACATCTTAGCCTTAGGAATCGGACGGTCAGTCTTTACAGAAATGACACGTCCGTCTTCACAGCGTACGGTACTGGTAATGGTTCTCATGGGATTGCAGCACTCATCTTCTGCATACTTTACACCACGAGGGCAGCTGTTACCGGTAACGCTAAGTACTTTGCCATCTTCTATCTCTACTTTCAGTCCACACCCTCTGGGGCAGATGATACATGTCAATTCTCGCGTCATCTTAATTTACCTCCAATTCAAAATGCAGTTCTGCGGCATTTTCAAATGCAGCACTCTTCAATACGATACTTTCCATCTCACCGGGTGCCACTTTCAGCTTCTTTCTGCTGAATACCTTTTCCTGCTTATCATCATATACGTTAATGGTTACATTGTGGTAAATGTCTGCCACGCGGAAGAATACGGAAATATCCTTCTTCTCAGTGATCACCTGAGGTACTGTATAGCGGATCTTGCCATCGGTGTTCACGGGGATATGTACTTTCTCTGCCTGATTCTGACCTAAAATATATTCAGCTGCGCTCTTACCTGCAATCTCAGATTCCTCGGATACATAGTCTACCAGGTCATGTACGTGCAGTACGTTACCGCATGCAAAGATACCTTCTACAGAGGTCTGTCTGTTCTGATCTACAACAGCGCCGCTGGTAACGCGGTCCAGGTTCACTCCGGCAGACTTGGAAAGTTCATTTTCAGGTATCAGTCCTACGGACAAAAGTAAGGTATCGCAGGGGATATATTCCTCCGTTTGGGGAATGGGCTTACGACGCTCATCTACTTTGGCAATGGTAACGCCTTCCAGTCTCTCACGACCGTGAATCTTTACTACAGTATGGCTCAATTTCAGCGGAATGTTGAAATCGTTCAGACACTGCTCGATATTTCTTACAAGACCGCCGGAGTAAGGCATCAGTTCGCAGACTGCATGTACTTTAGCACCTTCCAACGTCATACGTCTTGCCATAATCAGACCGATATCACCGGAACCCAGGATAACGACTTCTTTACCCGGCATATAACCCATACGGTTTACGTACTTCTGAGCGGTACCAGCGCTGTAGATACCTGCCGGACGTGTTCCGGGAATGTTCAGCGCGCCCTTGGAACGCTCTCTGCAGCCCATAGCCAGAATGACAGCCTTGGCCTGAATCCGGAAAATACCGTCTTCTTCGTTGGTAGCTGTGATCACTTTGTCTTCTGTAATATCCAGAACCATGGTGCCCAGTTTTACGGGAATACCCAGTTCCTGCACCTTCTGCTCATATTTCCATGCATATTCAGGTCCTGTCAATTCTTCCCCAAATTTGTGCAGACCGAAACCGTTGTGGATACACTGCTGCAGAATACCGCCCAGTGCCTTATCTCTCTCCAGAATCAGGATATCTCTGATACCGTTTTCATACGCTGCCACTGCCGCACTCATACCTGCAGGGCCGCCGCCTATAATTACCAGTTCTGTCATGTCTACACCTCCTCTTTTGTCCTGGACACATTCACATAGGAATTACGGCCGGACTTGGTTACCTGTTCAATGGGAATATTTCTTTCCTGTGCAATCAGTTCCACAATGTGAGGAGAACAGAAACCACCCTGGCAACGTCCCATCTGTGCTCTTGTTCTTCTCTTGACACCATCTAAATCCAATGCTTTCGGATTGGTCCGCAGTGCTGCCAGAATTTCTCCTTCGGAGATGCCTTCACAACGGCATACGATCTTACCGTAAGCTTTATCTTTCTTGATGACTTCCATCTTCTCTTCTATGGAAGCTTCTCTGAAGTGATGCATAGGCGCCCTGTAAGGATTGAAATCTGCCTTAGGTGCCAGCACAACACCCTGCTCAGCCACCATATTTGCTACGTATTCTGCAATAGCAGGAGATGCAGACAGACCGGGAGATTCTACACCTGCTACATTGATGAAGCCTTCTACCGGAGCGGTGATGATGAAATCACCGGTGCTTCCTACTGCACGCAGACCACAGAAAGAAGTAATGGTCTTTCCAAAAGGAACGGTGCTTACGTTTTCCAAAGCTTCCTTAATGATCTTGTCAAAGCCTTCCTGTGTGGTGGAAGTGTCCTGCTTGTCAGTCATATCTACAGAAGTAGGACCGGTCAGCAGATTGCCGTCAACAGTAGGTGTTACCAGAATACCTTTACCCATCTTGGAAGGTGTTCTGAAGATTGTGTGGGAAACCATTCCGCCGCACTCTTTATCTAAAAGGATGTATTCACCACGTCTGGGATGAACAGTAAAGGAAGTATCTCCTACCATACCTGCAATTTTGTCAGTATACAGACCGGCTGCATTGATCACTACCTTAGCCTGTACTTTCTGTCCGTCTGCTGCCGTGATTTCATAAGCATCTTCCTTCTTATCAATGCAGCTCACTTCAAAGCTGCGCAGAAGCTCTGCACCATTGTCCATGGCATTGCCTACTGCAGCAATGGTCAATTCATAAGGGCAGATGATAGCACCGGTAGGTGCATCCAGAGCACATTCTACGTTTTCAGAAAGATTTGGCTCCATTGCATGAAGTTCCTCTTTTTCTACGATGCGCAGATTTTTTACACCATTGGCCTGACCTCTCTTTAATAGAGTCTCAATACCCTTTCTGTCCTCTTCTCCAAAACCGATAACCAAAGAACCGTTCTTTTTATATTTTACGCCCAGCTCTTTCGCTACCTGCTCCATCATTTCAGAACCACGCACATTCAGCTTTGCCTTAAGCGTCCCCTCCTCTGCGTCAAATCCTGCATGAACAATAGCAGAATTTGCTCTGGTGGCTCCCATCGCTACATCATTTTCTTTTTCCAGGATACAGATCTTCAGATCATATCTGGACAGTTCTCTTGCAATCATACCGCCGATTACACCGGCACCGATTACCGCAACATCAAACATGGCTTTTCTCCTTCCCATTCTCACTACAATTCTTCAATATATTGAATTCCGGGGCGGTTTGCTCTGCGCTGATTGCGCTGCGCTGTCCGCCTTGCTTTGTACCCAGAACCCCAATTCATGGCACAAAAAAAGACGCAACAAAACGAAGAGGTCGCCCTCTGGTTTTGATACGTCTCCTAATCTCTGTATCGGGTTCATTATAGCATTGTGATCAAAATTTGTCAACTACCGCGCAGAACAAACTCAAAATTGTTCACTGTTTCACGACTTTACAACGCTTTTTACAACACGCTATCCCATATTTCAGCACTTTCTGCATGCCATCATTCAGAAGAACCTCTTCATAACGCTGCATCTCTATCTGCTCTAATGCCCGGCTGCAGCCTTGCTCCAGTTTTCCATCCTCCGCGTATTTGAGTTCAATAATAATTCCAAGCCTTTCTTCGCCGATTTCTATCACAATATCACTATAACCTTCGCCGCTCTCCCGGTTGGAAGATACCGCCCAGCTTTCCTTATAGCTCAACAGCCCAAGAAGAATACCATGGTAGAAATTTTCCTTTTTAGCCTTTACAAAAGTATCCCGAATGCTGATAGTATTCCACAGATACTCGTTAAACTGCTTCTCAATACCTGCTGCATCCCCCTTTCGAAATGCCTCACAAAAAGCATCCAGCGTACTGCCGTCCGCCTGCACAGTCTCTTGAAACCAGGTATAAATCTGCTTCGTAAAAATCTTTCGTATTTCCAGATTGGGAATTTTCAAGCAGAAAATATCGCCATCCGGCTCCCCCTCCTGAGTCAGATATCCCGTCATATACAGAACGCTCCAAAGATTATCTATGGTGCTGTCCACATCCCTGTAAGTCAGTTCCTGGTGAATCTCTTTGTGTATGGTTTCCCCTGCGATCAGCTGCTCAATTTCACGCTTCGTAGTAGTTGTTTTGGCTTTTTGAATAAAACGCCTTACCATATCGTTACTACTTGTATTCGTCCAGTAATCTCTGGGCGCTGCCTGAGGATTCACGCGAAGAGCATCCACATAGTTCATAACATCCCAGGGACAATATACATCCACCATTCCAAACTGATAACCGTCATACCAGTCCTTTATGGTCTCAAATGCTTCTTCACAGTCATAATAAGTCAGCAGCGCCTCCACTTCCTGATTTGTAAAGCCAAAATACTCATCAAACTGTACATCCGTAATAGAGAAAATCTTCGGATTATTCAGCCCCGTAAAAATACTCTCCTTAGAAATACGCAGACAGCCTGTCAGCACAGCAAAAAAAAGATTGTCATTGCTCTTTAACGCCTGTGAAAATATGCTCCGCACCAGGTTCACCATAGAATCATAATAGCCATATTGTTTCGCTTTATCCAGCGGAACATCATATTCATCTATTAATATAATTACTTTCTGCCCAAAATGCTTCCGCAACAGTTCAGACAATGTCAACAGACTATTTACAAGATCCGCTTCTGCCATGGAAAAGCTCTCCTGCTCCACCTTGATCAGCTGTGCATAAAGCTGCTTTTCCACCAAAGTAAGCTCATCGCTGGAAAGTAAAAACTGAAACCGAAGTGCCTCCCTTCCGATTACCGAGCAAAACATGGAACGGGCTGCTTCAAAGGTACTTCCACTGACCCCCTTCAGACTGATGGAGATTACCGGAAACTTCCCCATATATTCCTCACACAGCTTCTCTTCCTGCTCAATTTCCAACCCCGCAAAAAGAGAACTATCACTTCCATACTCAAAGAAATATTTCAGCATGCTCATATTCAGGGACTTGCCAAATCTTCTTGGGCGCGTGAAAAGATTCACCTTTCCCCAATTATGAAGCAGTTCCTTAATGAGACCGGTTTTATCAATATAATAAAAATTTTCCGTACGTATCTCTTCAAAATTCTCAATGCCTATAGGAAGTTTTTTTAATACCATAAGTCATGCACTCACTTTCAAAGGTATGATTTTTCGTACTTTTATTAAAGTGTACCATAGACATAGGTTTTTATCAAGCACCGGCTCACCCGGCAAAAGAAACAAAAAATTCCTCCGTTTCGCCCGGCAAGAGAACCCTGTGACCGCCCGGTCGATTAAGTCCGTTTACCTGCCCGCACTGTGGCTCTATGCAAAGAAATCCCTGCACGCCGCCTGCATTGAACGTCACCCACTCATCGAAATTCTCAGACACGGTAAACCGAATATTGTCCAGATACGCAGTGTGTCCTGCTGCCGTATAGAAACCTGAAATCTTTCTGCCTTTCGGGCAGG
The DNA here is from genome assembly GCA_017620975.1 of Lachnospiraceae bacterium. The sequence goes on from JAGAUD010000029.1 coordinate 34,548, forward strand.
TACCGGTGCAGTACTCCTGCTCCTGTGCGGTAAGCTCTGCCATCTCACCGATAGGAATGAAGTTCTCATTGCAGACAAAGCGCTGTCCGATCGGCACACTGAAAAATGCCGGCTCCGCAAACGAGGTATGGTAAGCAAGGGTGTAGGGCATGGCGGTATCGCCGGTATTTTTAAGATGCAGTTTGCGAGTAAGGCCCTCCGGTGTAAGAGTATCAGTTATTGTCATTGAAAATGGGAAGGGATAGCGTTCTCCTTTGTTCTCATAGACAGCTTCCACCCGACTCCGGGTCTGCTCCGTTAACTGAAAAACAGCATCAAACATCAGCCCATGCAGGTGATTGTTGCGGGCAGGCTCATTGATGGGTAAATAATAGCTCTTTTCATCAAAGGTAAATTCTCCTTTTTCCACACGATTTGCAGGGAAAAGAAGTGGGATGCCGTAAACATACGGCTCTTTCTTCAAGGCATCCATGCTCTGAGGACTGCGCAGTATCTGCTTGTCCCCACAAGTGAGACTGATCATGTTCATTCCAAAATCAGGCAGGACTCTTGCCTGCCAGGTTCCTGCCTGCAGTATTACTTCATTTTCCATTTTATGCCAACTACCTCCATTTCACTCCGGCGAATATCAAGCGGATATTTGCAATCCCTTGCATGATACCGCATCAAACACGAAAACTAAATGAACGAGACTTTGCATTTTATGTACTAACCATCGAAAATTCTTGCAAAGTTTTTTATCCGGATATAAAATTATCTTCATAATAAACTATTTTCAAAAAGCAGTCAATCTGTTTTAAAAAGAGTAAAAGAGGTATCACCGACAATATGAGGCAAACTATTAAAAATATGACTTTATCCGCCATGTTCCTGGCAATCGGTATGATTCTGCCCTTTTTGACAGGACAGTTGGAACAAATCGGCAATATGCTGCTACCCATGCACATCCCTGTACTGCTGTGCGGGTTTATTTGCGGCTGGTCCTACGGGCTGGCTGTCGGCTTTATCCTGCCGCTTTTTCGCTCTATATGCTTCGGCATGCCCATCCTTTTCCCCAATGCTGCTTCTATGGCATTCGAGCTGGGTACCTATGGCTTCATTTCCGGATTTTTGTATGGGCGTTCCCGGTGGAAATGCATCGTTTCACTGTATCGTTCCCTGCTGGCGGCTATGGTGACCGGACGGGTTGTCTGGGGCTTTGTGCAAATGATTTTCCTTGGAATCAGCGGGAATACTTTTACGTGGAAAATGTTTTTGACCAGTGCACTGCTCAATGCTATCCCCGGAATCATCCTACAGTTACTTCTGATCCCGGCTATTATGGTAGTCTTGAAGCGCGCGGGAATGGTGCATTTTCATGATGGGCATTTTCATATGAAAACGCATTCCCGAAAGAATTCTCATAACCCATGTGAAAGGGATTGATAAAATGCAGACCACATTTGACACGATCATATCCGAGATTACATATAAAATAGAAGAACTTGTTTCCCGCAAGCCCTATGTACTTGTGGCAATAGACGGCAGATGTGCTTCAGGCAAAACCACTCTGGCTGCTGCCCTGGCTGACAGACTGAACGCGGCATCAGCTGTGGTCCTGAACACTGTTCCCACATCGCATACAAGTTCACCTGATACTTCTGCGCCGCTTCGTTGCAAAATTATACACATGGACCACTTTTTCCTGCGTCCCGAGCAGCGGACACCTGCGCGGCTGGCAGAGCCCGGCGGAAATGTGGACTATGAACGGTTTCTGGCTGAGGTATTACTGCCGCTTTCTAAGCAGGAGGCTTTTGCGTACCGTCCTTTTGACTGTAAGACTTTTGAACTCAAAGATGCAATTCCTGTGAATCCGGTTCCTGTTACGATTGTAGAGGGCAGCTATGCCTGCCATCCGCTTCTGCGGGAATATTATAATCTGAAAGTGTTTTTAACAGTGGATAAAGATGAGCAGATGAGACGTATCCTATGCAGAAATGGGAGTGAGGCTGCTGCCACTTTTCGCGATAAGTGGATTCCGTTGGAGGAAAAATATTTTAGTGCTTGTAATGTGGAAGTATGTTGTGATATGACTTTTACAAATGCATAAGCCCATGGAACACAAGGAAATCAAGGCAATCGGCTGCAGATATGTGATGACTTATCATCTATCCTCTCCTTGTGTGCCGTGCATCTGCTTGTTGCTATTTGGCCATCAATTTCATTTAGTTACTATTAACCTATCAGGTAAAACAATTATTGGAAATATTAGAACAGGAGAGTCTGATTTGAAAAATACAATGGAATATAAGGGCTATATAGGAAGCGTTGAATTTTCTGAAGCAGACGGAGTTTTCTTTGGAAAAGTAATGGGAATCAAGGCTCTGATTTCATACGAAGGAACGAATGCCAAAGAACTCGTAGATGATTTTCATGGTGCAGTCGACGATTATTTAGCCTTGTGTACCGATCAGGGGACAGAACCCGAA
>JAGAUD010000030.1 GCA_017620975.1 Lachnospiraceae bacterium
AACAGCCAGAATGCGCGCAACGCTCAGGATAGCAAGAATAGCCAGAATAAGAACAGCAACAGCAAGGATAAGAATTATTAATGGCTGAACTGTAACGATTTTTCAGGCCGGATAGGGACGTCTTTTGACGTCCCTATTTACATTTTCCGGGATATTTGATACAATAACCAAAAAATGAACAGGTAACGTTATGAGAAAATTTGAATTGATTGCGCCCTGCCACTTTGGCATGGAGGCAGTATTGAAAAGAGAAATTATTGACCTGGGATATGATATTACGGAAGTGGCGGATGGAAGAGTCACTTTTTTTGGTGATGAAGAGGCTCTTTGCCGTGCTAATATTTTCCTGAGGACGGCTGAGAGAATTCTGATTAAAATCGGAAGCTTCCATGCGGAAACGTTTGAAGAATTATTTCAGGGAACGAAGAGCCTGCCCTGGGAAGCGTATATTCCGTTTGACGGAAAGTTCTGGGTGGCTAAGGCAGCCAGTGTAAAAAGTAAGCTGTTCAGCCCTTCGGATATTCAATCCATTATGAAGAAAGCAATGGTGGACAGGCTGAAGAGTGTGTACAATGTTAATTGGTTTGCGGAGGACGGAGACAGCTTTCCTGTGAGAGTATTTTTGATGAAGGATGAGGTTACGGTTGGATTGGACAGTACCGGTGAGTCTCTGCATAAGCGCGGTTATCGTAAACTTACGGCCAAAGCTCCCATTGCAGAGAATCTGGCAGCAGCACTGATCATGCTGACTCCCTGGAACAAAGACCGCATCCTTGTGGATCCGTTCTGTGGCAGTGGTACAATTCCCATTGAGGCGGCTATGATGGCAGCTAATATGGCCCCCGGTATGAACCGTTCTTTTACAGCGGAAAGCTGGGGGCATATCATTGGAAAACGCAACTGGTATGATGCGTTGGATGAAGCCAACGAGCTGGTAGACCTTTCGGCGGAGGCTGATATCCAAGGCTATGATATTGATGATAAGATGGTGTCAATTGCAAGAGAAAATGCGAAGCTGGCCGGGGTGGATCATATGATCCATTTCCAGAGACGAGGGGTGGATCAGCTAAGTTCTCCCAGAAAATACGGCTTCTTAATTACCAACCCGCCTTACGGAGAACGTCTTGAGGATAAATCTTCCATGCCTGCTCTGTACCGCACCATTGGGGAACGTTTCAAAAGTCTGGATAGCTGGAGCATGTTTCTGATCACTGCCTATGAGCATGCCGAGAAAGATATTGGCAGGAAAGCTGACAAGAACCGCAAGATTTACAATGGAATGATGAAGACATATTATTATCAGTTTCTGGGGCAGAAACCGCCCAAAAGAAATTGAGGGAGGAACATAGAAATGAAAAGAAGAATCGTATTTGCCACCGGCAATACAGGCAAGGTGAAAGAGATTCAGATGATAATGGAAGATACCGGCATGGAAGTTCTATCTATGAAAGAAGCCGGAATCTCTGTTGATATCGAGGAAAATGGAACTACCTATGAAGAAAATGCGCTGATAAAGGCAAGAGAAGTAGCAAAATATACGGATGCCATCGTTATGGCAGATGATTCCGGTCTGGAAGTGGATTATCTGAATAAGGAGCCTGGTATTCTTTCTGCCAGATATCTGGGCGAAGATACTTCCTATCGAATCAAAAATCAGAACCTCATAGATCGTCTGCAAGGAGTATCGGACGAAAAGCGTACCGCCCGGTTCGTTTGTGCCATAGCAGCTGTGCTGCCTGATGGAAAAGAATTGACCACCAGGGCTACTATTGAGGGAAGGATAGGTTATGAAGAAAAGGGAAGCCATGGTTTTGGCTATGATCCTATATTTTATGTCCCGGAGTTCGGGAAGACTACTGCAGAGCTGACAGAAGAAGAGAAAAACCGGGTCAGTCATCGTGGAAAAGCCCTGCGTCTGATGAAAGAGGAGCTTAAACATTATGAAAATACTGGTTGTTAGTGATACCCACAGAAAGAATGATAATTATTTTGAACTTCTGCAGAGGCTGCAGCCGTTAGACATGGTGATTCACTGCGGAGATACGGAAGGCAGTGAATATGCGCTTTCTCAGGCAGCTGACTGTCCGGTGCAGATGGTTCTGGGCAACAACGATTTCTTCTCCAGTCTGCCGAGAGAACTGGAATTTAAAGTGGGAAAATATACTGTGTGGGTGACTCACGGCCACAACTACTATGTTTCCATGGGAAATAAGATGATCAAGGAAGAAGCCCGATCCAGAGGGGCAGACATCGTGATTTACGGACATACGCACCGGCCGGAGATTGATTTGGAGGACGATGTTATTGCAATCAATCCGGGGAGTATCTCTTATCCGCGCCAGGAAAATCATAGACCTTCCTATATCATTATGGAGGTTGACAGGTTTGACGAGGTGCATTTTACGATTGCTTATTTTTAAAAAGTGCTTGACAGATGAATAGGTTTTAGTATATAATTATTCATGCGTTGTGAAACGTTATACATAATTTTATACATCGGGGTGTGGCTCAGCTTGGCTAGAGCGCCTGGTTTGGGACCAGGAGGTCGCAGGTTCGAATCCTGTCACCCCGATTTTGGTATCGGCTTTGTCGAATGTCAAAGATAATTGATTGAGTTGATATTAAGCGGGTGTAGTTCAATGGTAGAACACCAGCCTTCCAAGCTGGATACGTGGGTTCGATTCCCATCACCCGCTTTTTGTATGCCCAAAGAGATGCTGCTATGAATAAGTTGCAGCATCTCTTTTTTTGTTATGCATCTGAATTCCCCTGAACGAATTACTGATTGAGTCTGGGCAGATTCCAGTGAAAGGTCATTGCCAGGAATAGCGTCCAGTAAAAAAAATTAAAAACTTGCAAAAAAGGTGTTGACAAATAGAAATATATGAGATAAAATATCATTCGTCAGCGCGGTTGTGAAACAAAACAAGCAAGCGACTATGTGTTCGTAGCTCAGCTGGATAGAGCAACGGCCTTCTAAGCCGTGGGTCGGGGGTTCGAATCCCTTCGAGCACATTTGAGATTATCCTTTTGTGATATCTCTTAATATAGGAACAGAGTACGTTCCAATTGTGGTGGGTATAGCGCAGTTGGTTAGCGCGCCAGATTGTGGCTCTGGAGGCCAAGGGTTCGAATCCCTTTATCCACCCTTATGTGCTTCCTTTAGTGTCGTTATGACACGCTTGGTGTCATTATTATAGGGCTATCGCCAAGCGGTAAGGCACAGCACTTTGACTGCTGCACTCGCTGGTTCGAATCCAGCTAGCCCTGTTCAAAGTTGTAAAATTTAATAATTTATGGGATATTAGCTCAGTCGGTAGAGCACTTGACTTTTAATCAAGTTGTCCGGGGTTCGAATCCCCGATGTCTCATTGCGAAAACCCTTGAATTTCAAGGGTTTTTCGTTTTCTAAGGTTCAAAAAATACGTTTACTTTGGTTAGCTTTTCAAGGCGTGAATGAAGTTGAAAAAGGAGTAATGTTATTATGGTAATTAGAACCTGCAAGGCAGAAGATATCGCTGCTGCCAGTATATTTTATGATCGTGTAGTCAAACACCTATGTGAAAACATAAACTACCCAAAATGGCGCTATAAAGATTATCCTTCCGAAAGCTCCGTAAGAGAAATGACCCGAAAGGGATGTCAGTTTATATGTATTGAAAAAGATATGATCGTAGGTGCCTTTGTTTTAAATGAGGATCCCCAGGGAAAATATGAGAATGCTGCATGGAGCATGCAATTATCAAAAGGGGATTATATGAGCTGAATTTTTGATACCAACTGTTCTGTTACTGTTCTATATAAATTCTTTCAGTCGTACTTGAAATCATGCAGTATAAATGATATTCTATTTAATGTTTGTTAAGTAGATATGCGAGAGAGGAAAAATTATGCAACAGGAAAGTAAAGTACAACAGGGCGATAATTTGAAACAGGAAAACAAAATGGGCGTCATGACAATCAATAAGCTTTTATTGTCCATGTCTTTGCCAATGATGGTATCTATGCTGGTACAGGCACTTTATAATATCGTGGACAGTATATTCGTATCACAGATCAGCGAGTATGCACTTCGTGCAGTTTCGTTGGCGTTCCCGATTCAGACGTTGATGATAGCGGTGGCAGTAGGTACGGCAGTAGGAATTAATGCATTTTTATCAAAGACACTGGGAGAAAAGAATTTTGAGAAGGCTAACAAGGTAGCAACCAATGGTATCTTTATTGAATTGTTGAGCTATATCTTATTTGCATTCATCGGAATTGTTGTGAGCCGTCCCTTTTTTGCAAGCCAGACTACGATTCCGGAGGTGCGGGAATATGGGGTGACCTATCTTACCATTTGCTGTACGGCAGGTATCGGTATCTTCATGCAGACCTGCTTTGAAAGATTGCTTCAGTCTACCGGTAAGACTTTTTATACCATGATTACACAGGGAACGGGAGCAGTTGTCAATCTGATTCTGGATCCTATTTTGATATTCGGATATTTTGGTCTTCCCAAGATGGGAGTAGCAGGTGCGGCGGCTGCTACTGTAATCGGGCAGATGATTGCAGCGTGTCTGGCTATTTTCTTTAATTTTAAATGCAACAAAGAACTTCATATCAGCTTCAAGAATTTTAGACCAAATGGTCACCTGATTCTGAACATTTATAAAGTGGGTGCACCTTCTATCGTAGTACAGGCTATCGGTTCTGTCATGACTTACGGTATGAACCTGATCCTGGCTTCCTTCGGGGCTGCGCAGACGGTATTTGGCGTTTACTTTAAGCTGCAGAGCTTTATCTTCATGCCGGTATTCGGTCTGAATAATGGTATGGTGCCAATTATTGCTTATAACTATGGTGCAGGTAAGCGTGACCGTGTGGTAAATACGATGAAGACAGCCATAAAGTACGGAGTGTGTATCATGCTTGTGGGTCTGGCAATTATGGAAATATTCCCGGCACAATTGATCGGATTCTTTAATGCAACACCGGAGCTTTTGGAAATCGGTGTACCGGCACTTAGAACGATTTGCTTAAGCTTTGTATTTGCAGGATTCTGTATTGTAGTGGGAAGTGTGTTCCAGGCATTGGGTAACGGTATCTATAGTATGATTGTCTCCGTGGCACGTCAGCTGTGTGTATTGCTGCCGGTAGCATATCTGCTGTCACTGTCCGGCAATGTAAATATGATCTGGTGGTCTTTCCCTATTGCAGAGCTGATGAGCGTGACTATGAGTGCTTTCTTCCTGAGGAAGATTTACAGAGGAGTCATCAGTCATATCGGGGAACATCAGGGAGAAGCGCAGGAAGCGGAATTGAAAGCGGCTGAAGAAGCATAAGAAAGAAATGTTGCTTGACAAAGCCCGGTATGTAAGGTTATAATCATAAAGTGCCTGTCGCACAGCGGCAGGCATGATATAAGCGGATATGGCGGAATTGGCAGACGCGCTGGATTTAGGTTCCAGTGGGCGACCGTGCAGGTTCAAATCCTGTTATCCGCATAGATAGAGGCGCTTGTCCTGCTCAGTTGATTAGGACAAGCGCCTTTTTACGATAGGATAATTTTAAGCCAATTTGAGGATTGCGGTTGCAAAAAGTACAGCAGGGCTTTTACCCTGCCACCATTTTCACCACCGCCGTAAACCCCATACACAGAAAGCACCCGCACACCGCCGGAATCACCACCGCCAGCAAGGTCCACTTAAGTCCTCCGGTCTCTTTTCGGATCGTCAGTAAAGTAGTAGCGCAGGGCCAGTGCATCAAAGAAAAAATACAAGTGCTGACAGCAGTAGCCCAGGTCCAGCCATTGTCCAGTAGCAGCTCCCTGATCGTATCATAATCTGAAAGCGCCTGCAGACTTCCCTGACTGGAGTAAGCCATGAGAATAATAGGAAGTACGATTTCGTTGGCAGGGAGTCCCAGGATGAATGCCAGCAGGATTACCCCGTCCAGCCCCAGCAGTCCGGCAAAAGGATTTAAGAAGTCGGCGCACCAGGTAAGAAGCGAGCTGCTGTTTATATGCAGATTGGCCATCAGCCAGAGCAGCAGACCGGCAGGAACGGAAGTGGCCAGAGCCCTGCCCAGCAGGTAAATGATTTTGTCCTTCAAAGAGTGAAGCAGGATATTCCCAAGTTTAGGTCTGCGATAGGGCGGAAGTTCCAGGGTAAAGGAAGAAGGAACTCCTTTTAATATAGTAGAAGAAAGTAGGGCGGATACCAGAAAAGTCATCAGAATGCCCAGCAGAATCAGCAAAGTCAGGCAGATGGCGGCGAGCAGAGAGGTGGGAATCGCAGCAAGATCATTCTTCGGCAAGAAAAAGATACTGATCAGTGCAATCAGCATAGGAAAACGTCCGTTACAGGGAACGAAGCAGTTTGTGAGAATGGCAATCAGCCGTTCTCTTGGAGAGTCGATGATGCGGCAGCCCATGACACCGGCAGCATTGCAGCCAAAGCCCATAGCCATGGTCAGTGCCTGCTTGCCGCAGGAACGGCATTTCTGAAAACAGCAGTCCAGATTAAAAGCAATCCGCGGCAGATACCCCATATCCTCCAAAAGGGCAAACAGCGGAAAGAAAATCATCATGGGCGGCAGCATGACGGATACGACCCAGGCTGCCGTCCGAAAGATTCCATATACTACGGGTTCTCTAAGCCAGTCTAAAACTTTTAATCGGATAAGTAAAGCATCCAGGTATTTTTCTGCTCCGAATAGCAGGTCAGAGAGAAGTTGGGATGGATAATTTGCCCCTGTTATAGTAAGCCAGAAGAGAAAAAGCAGACCAAGCAGCATAACAGGATAAGCAGTCAGCCGACCGGTCAGTATGTGGTCCAGACGCCTGTCGGCAGCGATGGAATCCGTGGAAGACTCCGTGACCACCTGACGACAGATGGCAGCTGCTTTTTGAGAGACGGCAGAAACTGCAGCATCACTGAAGGAGCTTGCGGTATAGCCTGCTGATGTCAACTGTTCCCATCCTTTTGCGCGGATTTGTTCAAGCTGCTCAAAGATGTGGGGAAAACGCGTCCGACGGTCGGTAAACGGGAACTGATTTTCAAGAAGCATCAGGCTAAGCCAGCGAAGGGGCAGCGATGATGGTTCCCGGGCAAAAACTTCAGCCAATGCATCCTGAACAGAAACAAGCGTCTGCTCAATAACGGGATCATATGTAATTCGCGGAATACTGCCGGAAGAATTGCAGTCAATATTGTCTAATGCATCCAGAAATATTTCCTTAGAACCCGGGCAATGGGCAATGGTTCCCACTACCGGGATACCCAGTAACTTTTCCAATAATTTTAAATCAATCTGAACCCCCTTTCGTTTAGCTTCATCCATCAGATTGATACACAAGATCACATTAGGAGTCAGCTCCAGTATTTGCAAAAGCAGATTCAGTCCACGCTCCGGACAGGTGGCATCGCAGACAACAGCGACACCGTCAGGGTTGCCGAAGCACAGAAAGTCGCAGGCGGCTTCTTCTTCCGCAGAGTGGGGGACCAGAGAATAGGTTCCGGGGATATCTACTAACAGATAAGAATGGTGCTTGCTTTCGCAGAAACCGTTGGCATTGCCTACGGTCTTACCGGCCCAGTTGCCGGTGTGCTGCTTTAAGCCCGTCAGTGAGTTAAAGAGGGTACTTTTTCCTACATTGGGATTTCCGGCCACGGCGATGACCTTATAGGCTCGTTCACCGGAATCAGATGGCGTGCTGTTTTCTTTCATCAAAATATCCTTTCCTTCTTTTTTGCGGATTGCAATAACTGCGCCACGGATCTGATATGCTTTGGGGTCTCCCAACGGACTTTTTCCCACACAAAGGATTTCATTCCCGTTTACAAAACCTAAGTCCAGTAAACGCCTGTGTTGGCTATGATCACAGTTTACTTTTTCTACAATCCCTTTTTCACAGGGCTCCATTTCCCACAAAGTTTTATTCATATAAGATCCTCCGAGCAGTCTGATATCATTAATCTATGTCTGGGAAAGGCTTTCCGTGCACTTTTTTTAGGACACAATCAATATATCTTGCATTTTGGGGCATACTGGTTTACAATGTCCTTGTGAACAGTTATTGTCTGAAAGACAATGCATAAATTTAATATGTTTGAGAAAGGAACACACAATGAAACAGAAGCATTTAAAAGCCCTTCTGATGGTTGTGTTGTCACTGGCCCTTACACTGACGTCTTGCGCAGGTAAGAGGCAGGGTGAGAGTACCGAATCTCAGATTACCATTGGAATACCTCAGGACGTAGAGGACAGTCTTGACCCACACAAAGCAGTTGCGGCAGGAACAGAAGAGGTATTTTTCAACATATTTGAAGGTCTGGTGAAGCCGGACAGCGATGGTAATTTAAACCCTGCTGTAGCCAGTGATTACAAAGTATCAGAAGATGAGAAGACTTACACATTTACCCTGAGAGAGGGTGTGAAATTCCATGATGGAAGCCTGGTCACAGTAGAGGACGTCAAATATTCGATTGAACGTTGCGCCGATACAAGTGAGGGTGGTCCTCTGGTAGCGGCGTTTTCCAATATTGTGAGCGTGAATGCACCGGATGAAAAGACCATTGAAATTGTGCTGGCAGAGCCCGATGCAGATTTCCTGGCATCCATGGATGCCGCGATTATCCCTGCATCCAATACCACACCGGAATCTGCAGCGATCGGTACCGGTCCTTACAAGTTCGTATCCCATGCGCCCCAGGAGAGTTTTGTTATGGAGAAGTTCGATGAGTATTGGGGAGAAGCGGCTCATATCGATAAGGTTACCCTGAAAGTATGTGCCAATACGGATACCATTGTCATGAACTTGAATGGCGGATCTATTGACCTGTTTGCCAGATTGACTGCTACTCAGGTTTCCCAGTTGAGCGATGATTTTGAAGTACTGGAAGGAACCATGAATCTGGTACAGGCATTGTATCTGAACAATGGTGTGGAGCCTTTTAATAACGAAAAGGTTCGTCAGGCACTTTGCTATGCTATCGACAAGCAGTATATACTGGATATGACTTCCGACGGTCATGGTACTCCGATAGGAAGTTCCATGTTCCCGGCATTCGGCAAGTATTATATGCCGGAATTGGCTGATTATTATAGCAAGGATGTGGAGAAGGCAAAGGGATTATTAAAGGAAGCCGGTTATCCGGATGGATTCTCTTTTACCATTAAAGTACCTTCCAATTACACACCCCATATAGAGACTGCACAGGTAATTGCTGAAGAACTCAAAGCGATTAATGTGGATGCCAAGATTGAGCTGATTGAATGGGAGACATGGCTCAGTGATGTCTACTCAGGCAGAAAGTTTGAAGGTACGGTTATCGGTCTGGATGCTTCCAGCCTGACTGCAAGTTCCATGCTGCTTCGTTTTAACTCTGACAGTTCGAAGAACTTCATAAACTACAGCAATCAGGAGTATGATGCAGCTTATGCAAGAGCAGTAGGAACTACCGATGAGGAAGAACGTACTGCAGCTTTCAAGGAGTGCCAGCAGATTCTGACAGAGACTGCAGCCAATGTGTACATTCAGGATATGGCTGAATTCGTGGCAATCAATAAGAAGTATGCCGGATATGAATTTTACCCGCTGTACGTACAGGATTATTCCAAGCTGTACATTGTGGGAGAGGAATAAAGAAATAAAGATGTTTGCAGGCAGTCGGCTGCTTCTGCAAATGTGATAATGAAAGGAGACCACAGGTGAAGTACGTTGGTAAAAAGATTATAACCATGTGCCTTACGCTTATACTGGTCTCTTTTCTGGTCTTTCTGTGCTTTACGGTGATACCGGGAGACCCGGCTTTGGCGAAGCTGGGGACAGAGGCGACATCGGAAAGAGTGGAAGCACTGAGAAAAGAGATGGGGCTGGACAGGCCGTTTATGGTGAGATACGGTGACTGGCTGTTTTCTTTTGTAAAAGGAGATATGGGTGAGTCCTACAGTTATGGACTGCCGGTGAAAGAGATGCTGGCAGACAAAGTGCCTATAACGGTGACTATGAGTGTCATGTCCATACTGATTATCGTTGCAGTGTCGATTCCGCTCGGGTTATATACTGCAAAGCATGAGGGAAGCGTGGTTGACAGAGTGATTTATGCTCTGAACCAGGTGGTTATGGCGGTGCCGGCTTTCTTTGCAGGAATATTGATTACATTATTGTTTGGTATTGTTCTGAAGCTGTTTACACCGGGGGGATACATATCCTATACCCAAAATGTGGCAGGTTTTCTGGGATATATGATATTTCCGTCCATAGCCATAGCGCTGCCAAAGATATCCATGACGGTAAAGCTGCTGCGCAGCGGACTCATCGGGGAAAAGAAGTTGGACTATACCAGGACAGCTTACAGCAGAGGGAATAATACCAAAGGTGTACTATATAAGCATGTGCTGAAAAATGCTATGCTGCCGATTATCACTTTCCTGGGTATGACGTTCACGGATATCATTGCCGGAAGTATCATCGTGGAGCAGGTATTCGGGATACCGGGAATGGGACGGATTCTGCTGACTTCCATTTCCAACCGTGATTACCCGGTAGTTATGGCCATCATCGTATGTCTTGCGGCAGCAGTTATCATTATTAATGGTCTGGTGGACCTGGTTTATCAGTGGATCGATCCCCGCATCCGTCTGGAGGGAGAGTCATGAAAAGGAAGAAAAACTACAATCTGATCATTGGTGCCGTTTTGACAGGCCTCATGCTGCTCATGATCGTTACAGGACTCTTTTTCCTGCCTTATGATCCGGAAACTATGGACATCGACCTGAAATTTGCGGGAATGAGTCTGGCTCATCCTTTTGGTTGTGATAATTACGGGAGAGATGTTTTCACTCGTGTGATGGTGGGAGCACGAACCACACTGCTGGTAGCCCTGGGTACTGTGGGAATCGGTGCGGGTGCAGGGGTCCTGATTGGTGCTTTCACCGGTTATTTCGGAGGCTGGGTGGACGAAGTGGTCATGAGGATCATTGATGCACTGTTTGCATTTCCCAGTATTTTACTGGCGCTTGTTGTCATTAGCCTGTTGGGCAGTGGAAAATATCAGGTCATTGTGGCATTGGGAATTGCGTTTATCCCAAGCTTTGCCAGAGTGGTGAGAAGTGAGTATCTGAAACAGCGGGAAATGGATTACGTGAAAAATGCCCGCATTATGGGTTGTGGACACCTGCGCATCATGTTCGTGCATATTTTGCCCAATATTTTGCCCGTGTTGATCCCTACTGTGATGATAGGCTTCAACAATGCAGTGCTTTCGGAAGCAGGAATGAGCTATCTGGGAATCGGTGTGCAGCCGCCTGATGCCAGCCTGGGAAGGATGCTTTCAGAGGCACAGACCTATCTGTTCTCGCAGCCTTCTTATGCGTTGTTCCCGGGACTTACCATAGTACTCCTGGTGCTGGGCTTCAGCCTTTTAGCTGACGGACTGGAAGAGAGGTAGTGTATGCTTGAGGTTAAGAATTTAAACATAGAATTTCATGATCATTCCCTGCCTGAGACGGTAGTATATCGCTTTAACCTGTCCATGGAGGAAGGTGATATTGTGGGAGTTGTAGGAGAATCCGGCTCCGGCAAGACCATGAGTGCCCTGGCCATCTGCGGCTTGCTTTCCAGACGGGATATGAAGAAGGAGGGAGAGATTCTCTTTGGAGGAAAGGAGCTTCTCACTTGCAGCAGGCATGAGATGCGCCAATTGCAGGGAGATGATATTGCTATTATTTTCCAGGAACCCATGACCAGCTTGAATCCGGTAAAGACGATCGGATGGCAGGTGGAAGAAGCGTTGCGGATTCATACGGATATGAGCAAGGAAGAGCGCCATGAAAGAGCCATCTGGGCGCTGACGGAAGCAGAGCTTCCCAATCCGGAGAAGGTTTACCATCAATATCCTCATGAATTGTCCGGCGGTATGCGTCAGCGTGTCATGATTGCAGCTGCTATTGTGTGCCGGCCGAGGCTTCTGATCGCAGATGAGCCTACAACGGCACTGGATGTGACCATTCAGGCCGAAATCATTGATCTGCTGTTAAAGCTGAACAGAGAGCACAAAACGGCTATCCTGTTCATTTCCCACGATTTAAGCCTGGTCCGCAAGCTTTGCAGGCACGTGGTAGTAATGCAGAACGGCTATATTGTAGAACAGGGACCTGTGGAGCAGATATTTGAGAATCCGCAGCAGGAATATACGAAACATCTGATTGCGTCAATACCCAGTTGTGAGGAAATGAAAGAGGATAAGGATTTTTCCACAGAAGAGGTAGTACTGTCAGCTGCGGATATCCGTGTCAGTTATCATTCTACCCATGGTGCCTTCGGTAAAAAGCAGGAGCAGAAAGTCTTAAAAGGGGTAAACTTTACTCTGCACAAAGGAGAAGTCCTTGGTTTAGTAGGAGAGAGCGGATGCGGCAAGAGTACACTGGCGAAGGTAATTGTGGGCCTGAATCAGAAGTACGAAGGGCAGATTGGCTGTGACAAAGGAAGTGTGCAGATGGTATTCCAGGATCCCTACAGTTCTTTGAATCCGAGAAAGACGATTGGCTGGATCATGGAGGAACCCCTGAAAATCAAGGGCGGATATACCAAAGAAGAGCGTCATAAGAAGGTTCTGGAGATGCTTAAGAAAGTGGAACTGGATCCCGAAATCGCCCGACGCTATCCCAGGCAGCTTTCCGGCGGACAGAGACAGCGTGTGGGCATCGGCCTTGCTTTGATGAGTGAGCCGAAAGTGCTGGTGGCGGATGAACCTGTTTCGGCATTGGATGTGACGGTTCAGGCGCAGATTCTGAAGCTTCTGCAGAAATTGAAGGAAGAAATGGGACTTGCGATTCTGTTTATCTCTCATGACTTGAGAGTAGTGTATCAGCTTTGCGATAATATCATCATTATGGACGATGGGGAAATTGTGGAACGTGGTACGCCGCAGAAAATCTATACTGCGTACAGTCATCCTTATACGGGGCAGCTGCTAAAAGCAGCAGGTATCGAGAAAGTTGGTACGGCAGTGCAGACATAAATATTTGAAATGAGCGTAATTCATAAGATAAAAAATTGCAAAGAATAGATAAATGCAAAAGGCTGGCGGTACATTCGTCAGCCTTTTGGTATATCAGGATTATTTTTCACGAAGTATCTGAAAACAGGTATTTAAATATATAATATGAGATACTGCAATAATGGCACTTTGAAGCATTTCTTTTTCCAAAGAGGAAGTCACACCGATGTTTTCAACCTCGTCTTTCAGCCCAAATTGAAAAAACAGGATATTCTCCAGTTCCATACAAAAATAATCATAAGCAGTCTCGTCTGTATAGACCTGCTTTTGACGAAGAAACAGATCGTTGATATTTTCCAGTGAGAGCACGCTCTTTAACAATGTAATGCAAATCAGATGCGCAATTTGTCCCCTGAAATACTGTTTTTTCACAGGGTTTGCAACCAATCCTTTCTTGACATAATTGCTGATCATGGAACTTGTGATTTCTACACAGCCTAAGGGTGCAAGGCACTGATTGATATATTTAGTTGTCTGTTCCAGATAAAGTCCTACGTCTGACAGTTCCTCATATCTCGGCAAAGAAAATAGTCTGATAGAATCCGCCAGCTCTTTTTTCATTTCGTTTTTCATGCTCTTATTATATTTCTGTAACCAAAAAATGTCAATAAACATTAATTTGCAGAAGTACTTGACGCAGTCTCTGCTACGTGGTATTATTTAACCAGTAATAAGGTTTTGGAAAACTTGTAATAAAGTAACTAAAAACGTATGATGAGGTAGAAATGCATTACAAAATTGTTTCGGATTCTGGAGTAAACTTAAGAAGAATGGAGGCAGCTGTAGATTATGCCACAGTTCCTTTGAAAATTTTTACAGATGAGAGGGAATTTATAGATAATTTGGAACTGGATATCCGGGAAATGGTGTCCTATTTAAAGGAATATAAGGGAAAATCAGGTACTGCCTGCCCAAGTGTCTCGGATTGGCTGGATGCTTTCGGGGATGCTGAGAGGGTCTTTTGTTTTACCATTACAAGTACCCTTTCAGGAAGTTATAATGCTGCATGTGTGGCAAAAGCGGATTATGAAGCGGAATACCCGGGACGAAGCGTAGTTATCGTAGATTCTTTATCTGCCGGTCCGGAAATGCAGATTTGGATTGAAAGAGTGGCAGAAATGATTATGCAGGGAAAAGGATTTGAAGAAATCTGTGATGAAATTTCTACATATAAGGAAAAGACCGGACTGATGTTTTCCCTGGAATCTCTGAAAAATCTGGCGAATAACGGAAGAGTCAGTCCTTTGGTGGCAGGTGTGGCCGGTGCTCTGGGCATCCGCATCGTAGGTAGAGCGAGTGCAGGAGGAGAGTTGGAGCCTATGGATAAATGCCGCGGCGAAAAGAAAGCTTTAGCCAAGATCATAAGTCGCATGAAGGAAATGGGATTTAAGGGCGGTAAGGTTCTTATTGACCATTGCAATAATCTTTCGGCGGCCGATCAGTTGAAGCAGCAGATTATGCAGGAATATCCAGAGGCGGGCATTTCTATCGGAGAGACCTGCGGATTGTGCAGCTTTTATGCTGAAAAAGGTGGATTGATGATAGGGTTTGAAAAATAATCGTGGGCCGGTGGCATTGCTGTCGGCTTTTTTTTGTTCTAAATATGCATTGCCAAATTGCACTGGACATCGGTAGTAACATAGTTTACAATAAATGATATAAAGAGAAGAAAGGACGGGGGCAAAATGCAGGACTTTATATATTATGCACCGACAAAAGTTTATTTCGGAAAAGGGAAGCAAAAAGAAGTCGGAGAAATCATCAAAGGGTACGGCTATCAAAAAATCATGCTTCAGTACGGAAAAGGAAGCATCAAAAAGAGCGGTCTATACGATGAAATCATGGCTTCTCTTTCAGCCAGCGGCATTGAAGTAGTGGAAATGGGGGGCGTGGAACCCAATCCCAAGATTACTTTTGTGCGTGAGGCAGTTAAGCTGGCCAAGGAGGAAAAAGTAGAGATGATTCTGGCCGTAGGCGGCGGAAGTGTCATCGACTCCTGCAAATATACTGCTGCAGGAGCTGCAAGCGACTGCGATCCCTGGGAATTCCCTACGAGAAAAAGTACTGTCACAGAGGCTCTGCCGGTAGGATGCGTGCTTACTCTGGCGGCAGCAGGCAGTGAGATGAGCTCTTCAGCGGTAATTACCAATCTGGATCTGAACATGAAGAGAGGCTTTAACAGCGACTTCAATAGATGCAAGTTTGCAATCTGTAACCCGGAGCTTACTTATACGGTGGATAAATACCAGACCGCTTGTGGAGTTGTGGATATTATGGCGCACACTATGGAGAGGTATTTTACGGTGTGTGACCCTACAGATCTGACTGACAGGATCGCAGAAAGTCTATTAAGAGCAGTAGTGGATGCGGGTAAGGTGTTGATGGAGAATCCCTGTGATTATGAAGCGAGAGCTACGGTTATGTGGGCTTCCAGTCTCTCCCATAATGACCTGACAGGCTGCGGAAGAGAGAATGCCCTGGCGGTGCATCAGTTGGAGCATGCGCTCAGCGGTGAGTTTGACCATATTGCACATGGGGCGGGACTTGCTGTACTGTTCCCGGCATGGGGCAGATATGTTTATCGGCATAATATCCCCAGATTTGCACAGTTTGCAAGACGTGTCTGGGATGTGACAGAGGCTGATGATGAGAAGGCAGCAATGCTGGGTATCGAAAGTATGGCGGAGTACTTTGCGTCTTTGGGCATGCCGGTGAGACTGCGTGATTTCGGTATTGAGGGCGATTGCATGGACAAGCTGGCTGACCTTTGTACGTTTGGAAAGCAGAGAAGCGTCAAGAGTTATGTTGATATGGACTATGATGTGATGAAAGCGATTTTTGAGAGCTGCTATTAATAGGAAGGCAGAGCGTGCTGTAAAAAGAACAGGTATGTAGAGATGCATAGCTGTTCTTTTCACCTCATCAAAAGACATGACATGTAATCCTATATAGCTTGCCAATAATGTATCTATCGGTGCCTGCGTGATCATATCCTTTGCAGTTTCATTTTCATATATAATTCCCCAGAACTTGAACAGGTAACCGGTCCAGTACATAAATTCTTCATTATACACCTCGCCCTGTTCCGGCAGATTCCCTAAATAGAAACCTTTACCAATATGTTCACACGTCAGCCACTGGCAGGAAAAGGAGCGCCATTCTATGAGCAAAGTTAGCTTCGAAGCGGCGAGAAAGCGCCGTAGGCGCCTAAAGAACCAGAGGTTCTTTGCGAATGGCGCGGGTGTAAACAGTAACATGAAATCATCAAACCTGTTACCATTCAGCCATCGCTGCAGCAGATAAAAACTTTACTTTATTCGATTTTATATGCCGATAATGCCCCTTTTTGATGGATTCTGGCATATAGATGCTTCATTTTGTCCGATTCTATCTGCCCCAAAAGCCTCTTCGTGGGAAAAATCGGCATATAGATATGTCGCCTTTTTAGATTCTATCTGCCACAAATTCCTTTTGTGGAGTAAAATCGGCATATAGATATGTCGATTTTTTCGATTCTATCTGCCTCAAATTCCTTTTATTGAAGATTTCGACAGATAATTTCTTTACTTTTTCCGTTTCTATCTGTTCAATAAAACATCATTTTTACTGTTTGAACTTCCTTTTTGCACGTTGTACGGGCTATGAGCAGAGCGCCTGCTTATGAGTAAAGATAGCTGTGAAGCAGCGGTAAGCGCCGCAGGCTGCAGCTAAAAGCATCTTCGATGCTTTGCGAATGGCGCGGGCTGAACAGTAACTTTATTACTTGACAAAACTGCACATACTGTATATACTTCATATATACAGTATGAAATAGAGGTGAGGAAATGAACATATTTGTCGACAACAAAGGCGGCGTTCCCATCTATGACCAGATTTACACCCAGATCAAGGCGAACATCATAAACGGCACCTTGCAGGAAGACGAGGCTCTTCCATCCATCCGTAACCTGGCCAAGGATCTGCGGATCAGTGTGATTACTACCAAACGTGCCTATGAGGAGCTGGAGCGGGAAGGCTTTATCTACACGGTAGCAGGAAAAGGCTGTTTCGTGGCAGCAAAGAACGTTGAGCTTCTGAGAGAAGAGAATTTGAAAAAAATAGAAGCACACATGCAGGTAATCAGTCGACTGGCAGTTTCCTGTAATCTGAGTCTGCAGGATATTACAGAGATGTTTTCCCTGATGTGGGATGAAGAATGACATTAGGGCAGTGAATGGAGGGAAGTATTATGAGTATAACGAATCAAAATGAAGCAATAACGAATGCCATAGAGATTCATGATCTGCAGAAAGTGTATCAGGATTTCACATTGGATCATCTGAATCTGTCTTTGCCCCAGGGCTGTGTCATGGGACTGGTAGGCGAGAACGGCGCCGGCAAGAGTACTACCATTAAGCTGATTATGAATATGATCAAGAGAGATGGCGGAAAAGTGACCGTACTGGGAAGGGATAATCGTAAACACTTTGAACTTACCAAAGAAGATATCGGCGTTGTGCTGGATGAAGTAGGATTCCCGCAGTGCATGACTGCGAAACAGGTAGGAAAAGTGATGGCCCATGCCTATCGCAACTGGGATCGGGAGTTGTATAGTGCGCTGCTTGAAAAACTGTCCGTTCCTGCAGATAAGCCCTTTTCAGATTTCTCCAGAGGCATGAAAATGAAGCTGGGCATTTCCGTGGCATTGTCACATCATCCAAAGCTTTTGATTCTGGATGAAGCCACTTCCGGGCTGGATCCGGTGATACGTGAGGAAGTCCTGGATATGTTCAATGAATTTACCAGAGAAGAGAATCATTCCATCCTGATGTCATCTCACATTGTCAGTGACCTTGAGAAAATCTGCGATTACATTGCTTTCCTGCATAAGGGCAGACTCCTGTTGTGTGAAGAGAAGGATGTGCTGTTGGGAGAATATGGAATCATCCATTGTACACCGGAACAGTTTAAAGAACTGGACGTTTCTGCGGTAAAGGGAAAGAAAAAGTCCTCATATGGTATAGAAGTACTTGTAAAAAGAGAATCCATACCTGAGGGAATAGCAGTCAGTCCTGTCAGTATCGAAGAAATATTTTTGTTTATGGTGAAGGAGGAGAGATAGGTGAAAGGACTTTTATTGAAAGATATCTATGTTATGTCAAAATATTGTAAGGTTTTTGGATTTATTATACTGCTGTTCCTGGCACTTTCGCTTTTCAGCGAGCCGGAAATGTTTTATGTGATGTATCCGGCCATCATTGCCAGTGTTATTCCGGTATCCATGATTTCTGTGGATGAAAAATGTAAATGGGATGTGTATTGTGACACTCTTCCTTATTCCAGAAAACAGATGGTATCTTCCAAGTATCTGCTGAGCCTGTGCATGACTGCCACCGTTCTGATATTGTCTGCCTGTGCCCAGATGATTCATGTGGTAAGAGGCAACTGGAATACGGAATCGTATGTTATGTGCCTTGCATTTCTCCTGGTGATTGGACTGGTAGGACCTGCGGTGCTTCTGCCCTTTATCTTTAAAATGGGAGCGGAAAAAGGGCGCGTGGTCTATCTGGCAGTTATCGCAGGGCTTGCGGCTTGCGGTGGCGGCATTGCTTTGGGAGAGGAGATACAGGGAAAGGTGAATGTTGCCTGGCTTCTGCCCGGTTGCTGTATTATAAGTGTCTTGCTATTTGCAGCATCCTGGATGATCTCGATTAAGCTGTATGAGAAACGGGAATTATAAGCTCCCCAAATACTTATATTTCCTCTGCCCGGTTCCGGTAAACAAGCGGCGGTTCCCCAAAGCATCTCTTATATGCTTTGTCTTGGGTGTCTGCTAGACGGAGACCTGCGTGAGAAACCATCTTATCAGGTATTATATCAGCTGATTCATCGTGAATGGAGAACGGAACTTACGTTGAAAACGGATGAAAACGGAGAGGCTTCTTTCAGGGGGTATTACGGAATATATGATGTAAAGGTGGGGGAGGATTCCTACGAGATCGATTTTAGCGTAAGCTGATCGGACTCTGCCCTGGCTGAATAATTTGGTAATATCCCTGCAAGGAGCGAAAGCTCCTGCAGGGATATTTTCTCGGCAATGTGAAGAATAATCGGTCTGCTTGTTTCTTTCTTTAACATCGTAATATAGTTTGCAAACTCCGTAACATAGTTGATGAAAATAGCTGCTTTGCATCTTAAAATATGATTAGATTTCAAACATATTATTTTCATGAAAAGGAGAAGAAAAATGAGCTTTAATACCTGTTCCAGTCCATCAGACTTAAAAATCACAGACATGCGGTTCGTAGACATCGATGGTGCCCCTAAGCGCTGTACCATTTTAAAAATCATGACCAACCAGGGCATTTGCGGTTACGGCGAGGTGCGCGATGCATCCAGCAAAACATACGCACTGATGTTAAAGAGCCGTATCCTGGGAGAGAATCCCTGTAACGTGGATAAGATTTTCCGCAAGATCAAGCAGTTTGGCGGTCCTTCCCGTCAGGGCGGCGGTGTCTCCGGTATTGAGATCGCTCTCTGGGACCTTGCCGGTAAGGCATATGGTGTTCCCTTGTACCAGATGTTAGGCGGCAAATTCCGCGATGAAGTGCGCGTATATTGCGACACGGATGTAGACGGCAAGCATACAGGCTATGACATGGGTCTTGCTTTAAAGAAGCGTATGGAAATGGGCTTTACCTTCCTGAAAATGGACCTTGGCATCGGACTTTTGCTGGATGAGCCGGGCACAATCAATGCGCCCCTTGGCTTTATCGACGATATGAAAAAGTACGCAGGCCACATTCTGAATGTTCAGGGCGGCAGTGTAACAGCTGATATGGTTAAGCATCAGAAGAGCTACGATATCGTTACCACAGCCCATCCGTTTACCGGTATCCATATCACGGAAAAAGGTCTGGATTATCTGGAGAACTATGTGAAAGAAGTACGTGAAGTCATCGGCTATGATGTGCCTCTGGCAATCGATCATTTCGGACATGTATGTGTGGAGGATTGCATCCGTTTTGCAAGAAGAATGGAGCCTTACAATCTGGCATGGATCGAGGATATGGTACCCTGGATGTATACTGACCAGTATGTGCGTCTGAAGAACAGCACCACCATTCCGGTATGTACAGGAGAGGATATGTATCTGAAAGAGCCTTTTGAGAAAATTATCAAGGCCGGCGGCGTATCTGTTATCCACCCTGACATCCTGACATGCGGCGGTGCACTGGAACTGAAGAAGATCGGTGACATTGCAGATGAGAATGGTGTGGCAGTGGCAATACATATGGCGGAAAGCCCTGTAGCTTGTATGGCAGCAGTACAAGTGGCAGCAGCTATGCACAATGTTCTGGCACTGGAATTCCATTCTGTAGATGTACCATGGTGGGCTGATATGGTGACCGGTATTCCGAAGCCTGTATTTGAAAATGGATTTATTAAAGTACCGGATAAGCCGGGTCTTGGCTTTGATGATTTGAACGAAGAAGTAATAAGAGAGCATATCAATCCGGATATTCCCGGTCTGTGGGAGTCTACGGATGAGTGGAATAAGGAATTTTCCAATGACAGAATCTGGAGTTAATGATTTCCGGAACTGATATTTTCAGAAAAGAGGTATGAGAAAATGCATTTTAATGATAGAGAAGAGATTATTGCTTTGACACCTTTATGGAAAGGAGAGCGTCTCCCGGACGGAAGACCGAAAGTAGCAGATAAATATCTGGATGCCCTCAGGGGAATGACACTGGAAGAGGTATGGAAGCCTATTTTCGTGCTGGGCTATGAGAACCAGTTCGTAGGCGGTGGCGTCAACCCCATGCATGCACTGCATGATGACGGCAGAAAGCTGATCGGCCGTGCAGTTACCTGTAATTTCTGTCCCACCAGACCTGATCTGCATGATGTGATGTTTGCAAAAGGCGCAGAAGAAGGCCGCAAAGGGAATTATAATCAGTGGGTTATCGACAGTCTTGGGGAACGTGATGTCGTAGTCGCTGATATGTTTGATAAAATCTATAAAGGAACTTTCCTTGGCGGGAATCTGACCACAGCCATCAAGACCCGCACCGGCAATGGCGGTGCCGTAATCTGGGGCGGTGTCAGAGATGTGGAGCAGATGAAACAGGTACCTGATGTGCAGGTATATTACCGCGGCATTGACCCTACACCCATCAGAGATTTTATCATGACAGGATTTAATACTGTAACCAATTTCGGCGGCGCAGTCTGCCTGCCCGGAGATGTCGTCTTTGGTGCCGGCGGCGGTGTGCTGTTCCTCCCCAGCCATCTGGTAGCAGATGTTGTTGAGGGCGCAGCTAAGACCCATGTAAAAGATGACTTTGGTTTTGAGATGATTGGCCAGAACAAGTTTACTACGGCACAGATCGACAGAAACACCTGGACAGAGGAAATGCTGGATATGCTGCTTGAATGGATCAAGACAGATCCCAGAGGAGAAGCTTACCGCGACCTGGATTGGTCAAAAGAATATGATCTTGCCAGAAATGGGGATCCCAATGACACTCAAACTGCGTTATAATATGATAGGATACCAAGGTCTCAAAGTGCAGAACAATCCGTGGTATCTAGGTGGTAAAATACAATCACTGAAATGATTACGGAGGTGATCAAAATGATGGAAAATAGAGCAAAACGGGCTCTTGTAACCGGCTCCTCCAGGGGAATCGGAAGGGCAATTGCAATTTCTCTTGCAAAAGATGGCTATGAGGTGTTGGTACATTGTGCCGGCAACCGTGCCAAAGCAGAGGAAACTGCAGAAATAATTACACAAAATGGTGGAAAAGCTACCATCCTGCAGGCCGATCTATGCAATCCAAAGGAGACACAAAGGCTGGCAGTGCAAATGGGTGATATTGATGTGCTGGTCCTGAATGCATCGCTGCAGATCCGCAATCCATGGAGCAGGATTTCATTGGAAGAGAGTTACAATCAGCTAAACTGTAACTTTGTATCTTCCCTGTTGCTCATTCAGGCTGCTGTACCTCATATGAAGCAGCAAAAATGGGGCCGTATTGTAACCATTGGCTCTGTTCAGGAAGCAAAGCCCCATCCTGACATGCTGGTTTATTCTTCCTCCAAAGCTGCTCAGACCAATATGATGCAGTCCTTGTCCCTGCAGCTTGCAGCAGATGGGATTACGGTAAATAATGTGGCTCCCGGTGTTATCTATACAGACCGCAATATGGAGGCGCTTGCTGATGTTGAATATGCCAAAAAGGTAACAGATTCTATTCCTGTAGGCTTCTATGGAGAGCCGGAGGACTGCGCCGGTATCGTAAGCCTGCTGTGTTCTGAAAAAGGCAGATATATTACCGGACAGAGCATCTATGTAGACGGAGGCAAGAGTATACAATGATTATCAGATGGATCGGACAAAGTGGATATATAGTAAAAACAGCACATACGGAGATTATCATAGATCCGTATCTGTCTGATGTAGTGAACCGTGTGGCAGGGCGTGAGCGATTGGTAGAAGCCCCTGTTGACCCGAAAGAAATCAAGGCGGATGCAGTCATCTGTACCCATAATCACCTGGATCATCTGGACGTGGATGCCATTGCAGAGATGGATGAGTCTCTTCTTTACATTACTACGTATGAAGGGAAAGAAAAGCTGAATTCTCTTGGACGTACCAATGTGCGGGCCTGCAGGGTAGGAGATTCCCTGTCCGTTCGTAATGTGGAGATTACAGCTGTCCATGCGAAGCATACGGTGGAAGCGTTTGGCGTAATCCTCAAAGCAGAAGGTGTGACCTTGTATTTCAGCGGAGATACCCTGTATGATGAAGAACTGTTTTCCATTGCAGCATATCAGCCGGATGTGACCTTTATCTGCATCAATGGCAGGTTGGGGAATATGAACGTGGATGAAGCTGTGGAGACTGCAGAAAAAATCGGTGCGAAGATGAATGTGCCGAATCATTATGGAATGTTTGCTTCCAATACCGAGAACCCGGAGAAATTTACCGGTAGAATGAACAATGGATTTATTATGGAGTTTGACCGGGAATATCAGGTGAGCCGAGATGACGGAATGGTAATCATAAAATAGAAAAGTGGTAATGAAGGCAGTCTGTTTTCAGAAATGAAAACAGGCTGTTTTTGTGGTGCGCCCGGTGGGCGCACGCTGAGTGCTAAAATCCACCCTTGCGCCGTTCCAACCGTAGTTCTCTCCGTTTCTGTGCCATGCGATTTTCTTCCCGCTGTATGTCATTCTCAAGTATCAGCTGTGGGATAACAGAGGGGTGATTATTGTCATCCAAAGCAACCAGCACAACATAAGCCCGATTGATAGGATAACGCATACCGTCGCCTCTTTCTACATACGCATCTACACGAACTTCCATTGACGTGCGACCGGTATATGTAATATATCCGATGAGTACGATCAGGTCATTTAAATAGGCACCGGATTTGAATATTAAATTATCAATAGCAGCAGTAGTAACGGTTTTTAATCCTGTGTGCCGCATTGCTACGATTGCGGCAATTTCGTCTATCATTTTCAACAGTGTGCCGCCGAATAAACGCCCGCCGCCATTTAAATCTGCGGGCTGAACCAAATGTACCTGTTCAGTTTTGGAATATGCAACAGTTCGATCCTGCATTATTATTACCTCGGTATTATAAACTAAAATTTTTAATATATTATATTTGATTAGGGTGTCAAAATTAGCAAATCCTATACCTCACCTTTGATATGTCTCCATTATAACAAATTGGTGAGGATTTGTGTAGCTTGGCGTCAAGTTTTGACACCTAAATTCCCAATGGAGGCACAATGTAAGAAAAGAGGGCATACAGCCAATCCAATCAGGAACGTTAGATATAAATATTTTGCCATTTATGTTTGTTTATCACATAAAATTTCCTGAAATTCATATTCTATATTAGGAATATTCTGATTCGAGGAGTTGTTAATTATGCGGATAAATAAAAGTTTACTGATCAAATGCATTGCTATTCCTTTGCTTGTAGGAGGTGTGTCGGCATTTCTTACTCAGGAAGGAATGAAGGTTTTTGAGGAACTAAATAAACCGCCGCTGTCACCGCCTGGCTGGCTGTTTCCTGTGGTATGGACCATACTATATATCCTGATGGGTGTGTCATCCTATCTGATAATCCGGTCAGGTGCAGAAAAAACAGAAATTAACAGAGCGTTAGCAGTATATGTGTATCAGCTGATTGTTAATTTCCTGTGGCCCACATTCTTTTTTTCAATGGTACTTGTTTTCTTTTATCTGGCTGGTATTGCTCTGGCTGCTGGTGCTGGTCATGATCGTAAGATTTTATAATATTTCTAAATTGGCCGGGGTTTTGCAGATACCTTATTTAATCTGGCTGACTTTTGCAGGGTATTTGAATCTGGGAGTCTGGTTGCTGAATTGAGATTACTCTCTTGGTTCCTATTTGCTTATAAGTGCCCCGCCGCATAATGGCAAAGTCCCTCTTATGCGGCATTTCTGTCATCTAACAACATCGATCTTGACAATTCTCATGTCCCCCAATATAAAGCTATAAGGCATGTGATAAAATTGCACTAGATAGGAAAATGGTAATATTCAGCAGTAAAGGAGGTCTGGCATCGTGAAGCGGTTCAATGTCACAGGAACGTGTATTCCGCAAAAACATTATATGGTTGATACTTCTGCCAAACTCAATCAGATTACAAAAATGATTGAGCAGGACAGCTATTTTGCAATCAACAGGGCAAGGCAATACGGTAAGACCACCTCCCTGATGTTACTGTGGAAAGCCTTAAAAAGGAAATATATTGTAATCAGCATCAGCTTTGAAGGGATGGGAAAGCTAAATTTTTATAGCTGGGCGACAGACCTTTTGTTTTACCCGATAATCCTTTATCTAGCAAAGAGTGCTTTATAGAAAAATGATTTACATCACTATCGGTAAAGCCAAGCACAGCATCGTGATAAACCGGCAGCACCCATGCAGCTTTTGCAGCCTGCAGTCTGTTCGCACTGAAAACAAAACATCTTATTATCCAATTTGATTTCCTCCAATATTTTAGTCTAATATTCTACCGTCAGTTGAAATGGTTACAATTCTCCAGGGAATGAACTTGCCGCTTGCCTGGAGAGCACGTTTTACTGCGTTCTCGATACCGCCGCAGCAAGGCACTTCCATACGAGTGACAGTAACACTCTTGATATTGTTGTTAGCGATAATCCGGGTTAGCTTTTCCGCATAGTCAACCTCGTCAAGTTTGGGGCAGCCGATCAGTGTAATATGATTACGGATAAACTCGTTATGGAAGTTGCCGTAAGCATATGCGGAACAATCAGCCGCAACAAGCAGATTGGCTCCATCGAAATACGGGGCATTTACAGGAACAAGTTTGATCTGCACCGGCCACTGGGAAAGTTGACTTATCGCAGGCGCTGTGTTGGTCACGCCGCAGGGCGTAGATTCCCGTTTGATCGTCTTTGAATTGGAACCGGGACAACCGCAGGGAAGCTTCTGCGGCGCTTTCTTTTGCTTGGCAGCGAGAACTGCCGCTTCATTGTAAGCAGGTGCTTCTCTTTCCTCAAAGGAAATGGCATCTGTAGGACACGCAGGTAAGCAATCGCCTAACCCATCGCAGTAATCCTCACGGGTCAGCTTTGCGATTCCGTTTATCATTTCAATAGCGCCCTCGTGGCAGGCAGCAGCACAGGCACCGCAGCCAATGCATTTTTCTTCGTTAATTTTAATTATTTTTCTGATCATATCGTTACCTCCTTGGTGTTCTGCTTCAAGTTTAAGTTTGACTTCCTGTGGGTATTATAGTACAATGCTAAAAGTAATTCGGTTGTTTTTACAACAGAAAGAGAACTTTATGAAAAAATATATTCCGATCCTGAAACAGACAAAACTCTTCGACGGTTTGAGAGAAGAAGAAATTTCAGCAATGCTTGGGTGTCTGCAGGCAAAACAATATAGCTATAAAAAGGGCGAATATGTATTCAGGCAAGGTGAGTACCTGAATAACATTACCGTTTTGGTTGAGGGCAATCTTCATATTCAAAAGGATGACTACTGGGGCAACCGCAGTATTATCAATACCGTCGGCGTCGGCGAGATGTTTGGGGAAGCCTATGCCGCACCGGACAGTGGTACGTTGCTGAATGATGTAGTAGCAGTGGAAGACAGCACGGTCCTCTTTTTTGATGTAAGGAGAATATTGACGGTCTGTTCGTCAGCCTGCAATTTTCATTCGATGGTCGTACAGAACTTGTTTTTTGCTATATCAGAAAAGAACAGAAGGCTTGTGCAGAAGCTGGGACATATGGCAAAGCGTTCCACAAGAGAAAAATTGATCTCCTACCTTTCAGAGGAAGCCAAGCAGCAGAACAGCGGCACATTTACCATTCCGTTCAACCGGCAGCAGCTTGCTGATTTTCTCTCTGTTGACCGCAGTGCGATGTCGAATGAGCTATGTAAAATGCGGGATGACGGACTGTTGACTTTTGAGAAAAACAGGTTTACATTGTTATAGAGTAGAGAGGTAAATAAATCATGAGCAAACAAATACTATTAATCAACGATATGGCCGGATACGGCAAAGTAGCCTTATCCGCAATGATACCGGTGCTGTCACACATGAAGCATCAATGAGGAATAACTTAAAAGGTCCGCGACCTGTTAGAAGGAATATGCTTTCTGACAGAGCGTGGGCCTTTATTTAGAGGGACTTATTTCTCTTTAGATGTGGATAATACCACCCGATAAGTATACCAGACATGTCTCGTGGCATAGGACAGGATGATGTTTTCAGCAGTTTTGCAGGCACAAAAAAGCGTCTGGCTGCAACCGGATTTACGCAGTTACGCCACACGCTGTAACCTGAAGTCTAGCAGAATCTATGGCAAAAATCAAAGGACATTTTGCACAAATTTTCTTTTGGCGATCAAATTTGGATTGCAGGAAAAAAGAAAAATTGTTATAATATTTCTGAATAGTGTGTAAATTGCAACACGATAAAGCTATATGAGATGTGGCATCGTACGACTGAGCGTAATTACAAAAATTCACAAACAGCGTAAGAAAGTGTATGCGCAATATCACGAAATTGCCCCTATAAACGAAAATTTAACTGACATTTCGCGTTTGAATCTGCTAAAATATGGTTATATTAGTAAAGGAGGCAATTGCCGTGAAGAGAATAACAATCTGTAGGATGCCGAGAGGCGGCAGTAAACTGCCCCGGAGATGATGATGTAGGACGAAAAGAAAGGAGGCCCTGTGTGTTTCAAAAAGGTGAAAAAGTAGTATGCGGAAGTAAGGGTGTCTGTAGCGTAGAAGATATTACCACACTGAACATTTCCGGTGTGGATAAGCAGAGGGAATATTATATCCTGAAACCCCTGTATATGGCAGCAAGTACCGTATATGTCCCGGTAGATACGGCGGATGAAGCGATTCGTCGGGTATTGACAGAACATGAGGCAAATGAACTGATTGGAAGGATTCCACAGATTCCGCTGATTACAATTTCCAACGAAAAGTTCCTGGAACAGGAATACAAGAACTGTCTGAGAACAGAGCGGTGCGATGAATGGATCAAAATCATCAAGACCATTTGGATCAGGAAGCAGAAACGCCTGGAAGCGGGCAGAAAGATCACGGCAGTGGATGCCAGATATCTGAAAATCGCCCAGGACTGCGTGTACGGTGAACTGGCTGTAGCTTTGTCCATGCCCAGGGAATCCTTGGAAGAGTTTATCACCAGCCGGTTGGAGAACGAGATCTGTGTATGAACAACAGGTTAACGATTGAAGAATAGGAAGATTTAAGATACACCCGGTTTTGGCCGGGTGTGTTTTTTTAAATAGGGCCCTTTTTTTACATTTTTGACTTCCCCGAGTCTGGATAATGTGTTATAATGTGCGTACAGGGCAGAGGCAAGTGTTCGAAAAAGCAGCTGCCCGGCTTGCTTGAGTGCTTGCAGAAATGAGGAAAAATGAAAAGATTAATGTTAAAATTAAGCGGAGAAGCCCTCGCCGGTGACAAGAAAATGGGCTTTGATGAAGAAACAGTCAGAAAGGTAGCCTTACAGGTCAAGGAACTGGCAGATGATGGCATCCAGGTAGGTATCGTGACCGGAGGCGGCAACTTCTGGAGAGGACGCACCAGCGAAAATATCGATCGTACCAAGGCGGACCAGATCGGCATGCTTGCTACCGTCATGAATTGCATCTACGTATCCGAGATATTCCGTTCCGTAGGTATGCAGACAGCAGTGCTAACCCCTTTTGAGTGCGGTTCCTTTACAAAACTTTTCTCCAAGGACAGAGCCAACAAGTATTTTGATAAAGGTATGGTAGTATTTTTTGCAGGCGGTACCGGGCATCCTTATTTCTCTACTGATACCGGTGTAGTATTACGAGCTATCGAAATCGAGGCAGAGGTTATCCTGTTAGCCAAATCTATCGATGGTGTATACGATTCCGACCCGGCTAAGAATCCGGATGCTAAGAAATATGACGAAATCTCTATTGATGATGTGGTAGCACAGAATCTGCAGGTAGTGGATATGACGGCATCTATCCTGGCAAGAGACAATAAGATGCCTATGTGGGTATTTGGTCTGAACGAAGAGAACAGCATTGTGAATACTGTAAAGGGTAACTTTAACGGAACCAAAGTAACGGTGTAAACAGTGTTAATTGTAAAAAAGAGAATTGTTCGCTGAACACAGCGGCATAATGAATGGAGGACATAAAATGGACGCAAGATTACAGCAGTATGATGACAAAATGAAGAAGACAGTAGAATATCTGGAAGCTGATTATGCTACGATCCGTGCAGGACGTGCCAATCCCCATGTACTGGATAAGCTGAGAGTAGATTACTACGGCACTCCTACCCCCATCCAGCAGGTAGGTAATATCACTGTACCTGAAGCACGTATTATTCAGATTGCTCCCTGGGAGAAATCTCTGATCAGAGCCATCGAGAAAGCAATCCTGGCTTCTGACTTAGGACTAAACCCTTCCAATGACGGAAGTGTGATCAGACTGGTATTCCCGGAGCTGACTGAGGAACGCAGAAAAGATTTGGCAAAGGAAGTTAAGAAGAAAGCAGAAGATGCCAAGGTTGCAATCCGCAATATCAGACGTGACGGCAATGATGCTTTCAAGAAGCTGAGCAAGCAGGACGTGTCTGAGGACGAAATCAAACAGCTGAGTGATGATCTTCAGAAGAAGACCGACAAATACATCAAGGATGTAGATGCTGTTATGGAGAAGAAGTCCAAGGAAATCATGACCGTTTAATGATTTTATTGCGTGTGTCTGCGGTTTAAAAAGCAGTAAATTGCTTTGAAAGGATAGAGCGGACCATGCAGCGGAAAAATATTGCGGGAAAGGGGCAGATTCTGCTCCTTTTGTGCATATCGGGAGCAGGAAAGGAAAGCTTATGAGTGAAGAATTGAAAGTACCGGCTCATGTAGCCATCATTCTGGACGGAAACGGTCGCTGGGCGAAAGCCAAAGGCATGCCGCGTAATTATGGACACGTGCAGGGAGCCAAGACAGTGGAAACCATCTGCGAAGAAGCATATCGTATGGGGATAAAGTATCTTACAGTGTATGCTTTTTCCACAGAGAACTGGAACAGACCACAGGATGAAGTGGATGCACTGATGAAGCTGCTTCGCAACTATATGAAAACTTGCTTAAAGACTGCGGAGAAGAACAGAATGTGCGTACGCGTGCTGGGGGAGAAATCCCGTCTGGACGAAGATATCCGTACCAGAATTGCAGAACTGGAGGAGGCTACCAAAGATAACGATGGTCTTCACTTCCAGATTGCAATCAACTACGGCGGCAGAGATGAACTGGTCAGAGCCATGCGAAAGATTACCAAAGAGGTTCAGGAAGGCAAGCTGTCAGAGGCTGAAATTGATGAAGCCTGCATCAGTGCCCATCTGGATACTGACGGTATTCCGGAGCCGGATCTTCTGATCCGTACCTGCAACGAACAGCGGATTTCTAATTTCCTGCTGTGGCAGTTGGCTTATACAGAATTTTATTTTACTCCTGTGGCGTGGCCTGATTTTACAAAAGAAGAATTGGTCAAGGCAGTAAAAGCATATAATCATAGAGACAGAAGGTATGGTCTGGTCAAAGAGTAAGTATGCGAAAGGTTCCTTAGGAGGACGCAGGATAAAGGAGGATATACACATGTTTGTAACCAGATTGATAAGCGGTATTGTACTGATTATCATCGCATTGCTGGCTTTGGGACTGGGCGGATCAGTACTGGCAGCAGTACTTTTAGCAATCTCTTTGATTGCATACAGGGAGCTTACCAAGGTACTTCAGGTGGCTGACAAAGAGAAAGGCCTGAATTTTATGGAAGGAATAGGAATGGCAGGAGTGGTAATCTATTATGCTGCTGTTTATTTTTCAGGTGCGGAAGTACTGCAATTAATGAGTATTGTAGGAGTATTTATGGCGCTGATGTTCGTTTATGTGGCTGTATTTCCAAAGTTTAAAGCAGAACAGTGTATCGGAGCGTTCTTTTCTTTTATCTATGCACCGGTGATGCTTTCCTTTGTGTATCTGACAAGAATGTGTCCAAAAGGTATTTACATGGTGTGGATGATCCTGATCAGTTCCTGGGGCTGTGATACCTGTGCCTATGTGGTGGGGAAGTTAATTGGTAAAAAGAAGATTTTTCCCGTCTTAAGTCCCAAGAAATCTTTGGAGGGCTGCATTGGAGGCGTGCTGGGAGCTGCTCTTATTGGCGGCTTGTACGGGCATCTCTTTGTGGAAGCAGCTTTCCCGAATCAAACGGTGAAGTGGATCATTGCCTTTATCTGTGCGGTGGGCGCGGTTATGAGTCAGATGGGAGATCTGGCTGCATCGGCCATCAAGCGTAATCATAATATCAAGGATTATGGCAAGCTCATCCCCGGTCATGGCGGTATTATGGATCGTTTCGACAGTATGATCGTAACGGCCCCTATGATTTATTTCCTGACGATTCTGATGATACAGTTTTAACGGAGGCTGACTTATGAAAAAAATAGCAGTACTTGGATCCACCGGTTCCATCGGTACCCAGACATTGGAAATTGCAAGGGCTAATCCGGACCTTCAGGTAGTGGCGCTGGCAGCCGGAACCAGTGTGGATAAAATAGAAGAGCAGGTCAGAGAGTTTCATCCTCTGATTGTAGGAATGTGGAGTGAAGAGGCGGCAAAAGAACTGAAAGCACGGATTGCAGACTTGCCTGTAAAAGTAGTGGCAGGTATGGATGGCCTGTTGGAAATTGCAGTGATGCCTCAGTCAGAGGTATTGGTTACTGCTATAGTGGGAATGATTGGTATCAGACCGACCATTGCAGCCATCGAAGCGGGCAAGGCAATCGCGCTGGCCAATAAGGAGACGCTGGTAACAGCCGGTCACATTATCATGCCTCTGGCAAAGAAGTGCAACGTACCGATTTTACCTGTGGATAGTGAACACAGTGCCATTTTCCAATCACTGAACGGAGAGCCGAAAGAAAGAATCTCCAAGATTCTCCTGACAGCTTCCGGCGGTCCTTTCCGGGGAAAAACAAGAGAACAGCTTCAGAATATCAGGGTGGAAGACGCCTTAAAGCATCCTAACTGGGCTATGGGAAGAAAAATCACCATTGATTCTTCTACTCTGGTCAATAAGGGATTGGAAGTCATGGAGGCGAAATGGCTCTTTGGCGTAGAACTGGACCAGATTCAGGTTGTGGTACATCCCCAGAGTATTATCCATTCCATGGTAGAATACGTGGACGGTGCCATTATTGCCCAGCTTGGTGCGCCGGATATGAAGCTGCCTATCCAGTATGCATTGTTCTATCCGGATAGACGTCCTATGGAAGGTAAGAGAGTAGATTTCTTTGAATTAGGGCAAATTACTTTTGAAAAGCCGGATATCGAGACCTTTACCGGCTTAAAACTGGCATATCGGGCCATGCGTACCGGCGGCAGCCTGCCTACGGTATACAATGCGGCCAATGAAAAGGCGGTTAGCCTGTTCCTTGACAGGAAGATCGGATACCTGCAGATCCCTGAGCTGATAGAAGCTTCCATGGACCAGCATAAGGTAATCAAAGAGCCCAACGTGGAACAGATCCTGGAGGCAGAGAGCCAGGTATATGAATTTATTGATAAAGAGGTGCAACAGTGACAATTATTTTATTCGTTCTGATCTTTGGGGTGGTGGTGATCTCACATGAATTCGGACATTTTCTGCTGGCTAAGGCCAATGGGATTCATGTGGTTGAATTTTCCGTAGGTATGGGGCCTACCATAGCGTCTTTCAAGAAAGGGGATACGATTTATTCCCTGAAGCTTTTGCCAATTGGCGGAGCCTGTATGTTTGAGGGGGAGGACGGGCTGAAGACAGAGAATAATGAGTCAGGTAAAGGCTCGTTCCTGGAGGCAAATGTCTGGTCCAGGATATCCTGTGTATTGGCAGGACCTATCTTCAACTTCCTGCTGGCATTCATCGTGGCACTGATTATGGTCAATATGGTGATTACAGATGAGGATGCAGCTTTTCGTGATGTGGTGATTACAGATGTATTAGAGGCGAGCCCGGCTGAGGCTGCCGGTTTGGCTTCCGGTGACAGAATCATTTCCATCGACGGAGATAAGACATACCTCTACGAGGATATTTACCTGTTTACTCTGACCACAGACGGCGATGAGGTACCTGTGGTCTATGAAAGAGACGGCGAAAAGTATGAGACGACGCTGACGCCTTCCTATGATGCGGAATCCGGCAGATTTCTCATGGGCGTTACCTTCACAGAACCGGCAGAAATTACATTCAAGGACTCTGTGAAATATGCTTTTTACGAGATGCGATATTCGTCCAGATCAGTGATCAAGAGCCTGGGAATGCTGATACGCGGAAAAGTAGGAAGAGAGGATGTGGCCGGACCTGTGGGTATTGCGGCTGCAGTGGGAGAGACATACGAAAGCGCTAAGGAATATGGCTGGGATACGGTAATTCAGCAGATGCTGAACTTTATGCTGCTGCTGTCAGTGAACCTGGGTATCCTGAATTTGCTTCCGCTGCCCGCTTTGGATGGCGGAAGGCTGGTATTTTTGCTGCTGGAACTGCTCCGGGGCAAACCTGTACCGGCAGATAAAGAAGGCATGGTACACTTTATCGGATTGGTGTTCTTTATGATACTGATGGTGTTTGTGTTGTTTAATGATATTGTGAATATTTTTGGATAACTGATAATTGGCTTTACCCGAAGGAAAATCTTGTCAGGTAGCTTTGTCTGTAAGGAGAAAGCTGCCTGAGCATGGATTCGACAGTCGCAGTTGAGTTCTTATGGAATCTGCGGAATATCTTCCGAATTATTCCCTGAAATGAAAATTAATTTCATATTGTTATAAAGTTAGTGTAGATGAGCTATGTTCGAAACGAAAGGATGAATGCATGAAATACATCACCGGTTATGTAAGGCTTTCTGATGGCATCTCCCGGGACAGCATCTTGTTGCAGCAGATACGCTATGGCAGATGCAATGTAGTATTAGCTTGTGTCTGTGAGGGAGGCGTTATTGGAGCCAATGTGACAAAACAGATGAAGCTTTGGCTGGCTGAACGGGGAACGGATCTTTTTGGAAAGAAATCAGACTATAATAGGATAAGGAAAGAAATGGAACGTAAACTGTTACAGTGGCAGGCAGATGTGCAGATGCGGATGGCGACAGAAAAGCGCTT
Organism: Lachnospiraceae bacterium; assembly: GCA_017620975.1. Next base: position 33,780 of record JAGAUD010000030.1, read on the forward strand.
TGCTGCTCACAGCAAGCAGAAAACAGGAAATCTACAGGAAACGATGAAATCACAGGTGAATCTGTCGGGTATTCTGATCGTGGACCAGGAATGCTGGCTGCTGCAGGGCGGTGAAAGCTGTATCTATCTGTTGAATAGGAAATTTCAGCGGACACACAGAAGCCTGCTCACTGAAGGATGTTCGGCAGACTGGCAAGTGACGGAAGGACGAATTCAAAAGAATGTGGGCATCTTGCTTGGCAGGAAAGCTTTTTTGCAGGGGATCTCCAAAGAGGTTATGCTGCAGTGCCTGGCAGCACAGGATATTGAGAGAGAGGGGCAGATAGACAGGCGGCTTGCGGAGATGGCGGAAGAAAGCCGCAGGCAGGGGTATGAGAGCGAGTGCAGCGGGGTGTATATTAAGAGTATGTGATGCAGGAGAAGGATGGGGATGAAAGACAAACAGTTATTACAGGAGATGCTGGCAGCAAGAGGCTATGAACTGTGTGAAAAGGCAGGAGAAGGTGCCACTTCACACGTGTACAAAATCTTTGAGAAGGTAAGTGGACAATATTTTGCCTGCAAAGTCAGCGAAAAGACAGAGTGGCTGTTGCCGGAATCAGAACTTCTGCAAAGCCTGGAGCATCCTCTGTTTCCCGGATGGAAGGATTACTGGGAGGAAGCGGGGGTAGGCTTTCTGATCATGGAATTTATCAGTGGAAGCAGTCTGGCAAAGTGTCTGAATAAAACCGGAAGTTTTACCCGGAAGGAGATGCTTCGAGTGGCGCTTGCCCTGGCAGACGGGCTGGGATATCTGCACGAACGGAAACCTGCAGTGATTTACCGCGACCTGAAACCGGAAAATGTCATCTTGCAGCCTAACGGCAAAGTAAGATTGACTGATCTTGGAGCAGCAGCTGTGCCGCAAGGCTGGAAAGCCGGCACACCGGGATATGCAGCACCGGAAATGAAGATTTCAGGAGAAAACGCAGGAGAACGCGCTAAGCCTGTACCAGCCAGTGATATTTATGCTCTGGGCGTGGTCATGCATCAAATGCTGACAGGATGTCGGCCCGGTAAACATAATCAGGAACTGCTTTCTGCCAGAAAGTATAACCGGGGGATATCACCGGGAGTAGTGGATATCATATGGCGTTGTACCAGACCTTGCCCGGAAGAGAGGATTCAGGGGATGAGAGAACTGATGAGGGAACTGGGGGCTTATTATAATAGAAATAAGCTGCAGATGATGAGGCATGAATGGAAGGCAATGCGAAAAAGAAAAGGGGGAATTGTGTATGAGAAGAATGTTTGGGAGAGTGATTATGGGAATGATCTGTAGATCATGATTGTGCGAGAATCTGTTGAGTAGATAGGTCGTGGAGATGATAAGTACACCTGGGGTATGCTTTTCATGCATTCAAAATAAGTTGCCTGCCTGGATGCTTTGTGTTAAGATAGTTATGTAAGGTTATCGGCAGTATGCGGAGGATGCAGTTAAATGGCAAAAACAAGTGAATTTGTGGTTAGGAATGCTTCCGGGGTGGCTCTATGAAGCTGGAGCGGTCAAGGAATGCAATCCGGAATGTGTCTTTTGGTTTGGTAGCTAAGATTGGGGCAATTTTCTTCCCGTTTTTGAGCCGTACGGTGTTCATTCATACACTTGGGGAAGCGTATCTGGGGCTGAACAGCCTGTTTGCATCGGTTCTGACTGTGCTCAATCTGGCAGAACTGGGGTTTGGAAGTGCAATTGTATTCTGTATGTATCGACCTGTTGCGGAAGATGATCATGAGACAATCAATGCACTTTTGCATTATTACAGGAGAATCTATCGATATATTGGGCTTGTAATACTGGGAATAGGGCTGTTGCTTGTTCCTTTTTTGCCGTATCTTGTGAATGGGTCCTGTCCGCCGGATATTAATCTGACAGTGGTATACCTGGTATTTTTGGGAAATACGGTGATGAGTTATTTCCTGTTCGGATATCGCATGGCTCTGATTACCGCTTTTCAGCGGGAGGATCTTATAAGCAAGGTGGATTTCTTTATTTCGGGCATCATATGTGGTCTTCAGATTACGATTTTGCTGACGGTGAGGAATTATTATGTTTATCTGCTGGTGCTGCCGCTTTCTACCATTATTAATAATATCAGGACGCTGCTCATTTCAAGATGGAAGTTTTCGCAGTATTCGCCGCAAAGTGGGCTTTCTGCTAAGCAGAAGGAGATTATTAAGGAGAAGGTCAGCGGGTTGATGATCAGCAAGGTCAGCGCAGCTTCCCGCAATTCTTTGGACAGTATCTTTATAGCCATGTTCATGGGACTGGTGGCTACGGCAAAATATACCAATTATTGCTATGTAATGCATTCCATTGTTGCAGCACTGAGAGTTTTGACAGATGCTGTGACCGGCGGTGTGGGCAACAGTGTGGTACTGGAAAGTGCGGAAAAGAATTATCATGATATGCAACGTATGAATTTCCTGTATATGTGGCTCACCGGATGGTGTACGATTTGCCTGTTGTGTATGTACCAGCCTTTTATGGAGATATGGGCGGGGAAAAAAGGAATGCTCCCTATGAGCGTAGTGTCATTGATCTGTGTTTATTTTTATTTCCTGAAAATGGGAGATGTCCGGAATATTTATGAGCAGGCGAAGGGCATCTGGTGGGAAAACAGATTTCGGGCGATTGCCGAGACTGTTGGAAATCTGTTTTTGAATTTCTGGCTGGGAAGATGGTTCGGGGTACATGGGATTATAGCGGCTACCCTGGTTGTACTCTTTTTTATTGATTTTTGTTATGGATCCAGAAATATCTACAGGCACTATTTTAAGACAGAGAAGATATCGGAGTATTACAGTAGCCACATTTTCTATGGACTGGCAACGGTGGCAGCAGGAGTCGTAACCTACATCATCTGTGAAATGCTGGAAGGCGGCATAACGGGGCTGATTGCAAGGATGGTTGTGTGCGTGGTAGTGCCCAATATTTTGTACTGGCTGATATACAGAAGAACAGAAATTTATGAGGAAACGATGCCCTGGCTGTTTGGGAAGATGTTCCGTCTGGCAAAAGAGATGAAAGCTAACCTTTGACTTTAATGGTAAAAGAATATATAATGTAGCATAGCGGAAGGAAATCAAGGTGCAGGTAATTTGATTTCTGACAGGATAAACGGTCTTGATTGCCGTAGAAAGAAGGATATTATGAAAAGATTAGAAGAGTATGTAAGAAGCATTCCGGATTTCCCGGAGGAAGGAATTATTTTTCGTGATGTTACCAGTGTTCTGCAGGATGCAGACGGATTGCACCTTGCCATCGATACCATGCAGGAGAAAATCGCTGACTTGGAATATGATGTTGTAGTAGGTCCGGAGTCAAGAGGATTTATTTTTGGAACACCGATTGCATATAATAACAGGAAGCCTTTCGTATTGATTAGAAAGAAAGGCAAGCTTCCTTGTGAGACCGTGGAGATGACCTATGATCTGGAATATGGTCAGGCTACCATCGAGATGCACAAGGACAGCATCAAGCCGGGACAGAAGGTTCTGATCGTGGATGACCTGATTGCTACCGGCGGTACTACAGAAGCTATGATCAAGCTGGTAGAGGAGCTTGGCGGTGAAGTGGTAGGAGTTGTAGTTTTGATAGAGCTTGCAGGGCTGAAGGGACGCGAGAAGATCCAGAATTATCGTTTGGAATCAGCCATCTGCTATGAAGGGAAATAAGAGGGCAGGTGTTACCTGGCCCGGAAATTGGTGCAGCTTATGACAGAAGAAAAGAAGGACGATATTTTTGATGATGGCATGATAAGTAAATTACAGGAATTTATGGCTCCTGAGCAGTTGTATCAGGACCTTATTGAGCGTGTTCGGAAATATCATCCCAGTGATGATATCACCATGATTTCCAAGGCTTATCAGATTGCCGGTGAGGCACATAAAAATCAGTTCCGCAAATCGGGCGAGCCATATATCATTCATCCGTTGAATGTGGCAATTATTCTGGCAGATCTGGAGCTGGATAAAGAGACTATCGTAGCGGGTATCCTGCATGATGTAGTTGAGGATACCATCATGACAGAGGAGGATTTGATCAGGGAGTTCGGCGAAGATGTGGCACAGTTGGTAGATGGTGTCACCAAGCTGGAGAAGATTCCGTTGACAAGGGGAACGGATCAGTCGGAAGTGAAGCTGCAGATGCAGGCAGAAAATCTGCGAAAGATGTTCTTGGCGATGGCTAAGGATATCCGCGTTATTATGATCAAGTTGGCGGATCGCCTTCATAATATGCGTACCTTGAAATATCAGAAGCCGGAGAGCCAGCAACGTATCGCTCAGGAGACACTGGAGATTTATTGTCCCATTGCGCAGCGTCTCGGTATCAGTAAAATAAAAGTAGAACTGGATGATCTGTCTTTAAAATATTTGGAACCGGATGTGTATTATGATCTGGTAGATAAAATTGCAGTGCGCCGGAGCGTTCGTGAAAAATATATTCAGAGTATTGTGGATGAGGTAAGCGAGCATATCAGAAGCGCCGGAATTAAGGCCAAGGTAGATGGCCGTGTAAAGCACTTTTTCAGCATTTATAAGAAGATGAAGAATCAGAATAAGACGTTGGATCAGATTTATGACCTGTTTGCCGTGCGTATTATTGTGGATTCGGTGAAAGACTGTTATGCAGCTTTGGGTGTTATCCATGAAATGTATAAGCCCATTCCGGGTCGTTTCAAGGATTATATTGCTATGCCAAAGCCCAATATGTACCAGTCTCTTCATACTACACTGATTGGCGGCAGCGGTCAGCCCTTTGAGATTCAGATTCGGACTTTTGAAATGCATAAGGCAGCAGAATACGGTATTGCTGCCCATTGGAAATATAAGGAGGCTTCTGACGGTAAGAAGCCCGAGGTACAGGAAGAAGAAAAGCTGGTATGGCTGCGCCAGATTCTGGAATGGCAGCGTGACATGGCAGATAATAAGGAATTCATGAATCTGTTAAAAGGTGATTTGGATCTTTTTTCGGATGATGTCTATTGCTTTACCCCAACGGGTGAGGTCAAGAATCTGCCGGCAGGCTCCACGCCGATAGACTTTGCTTACTGCATCCATTCGGCTGTGGGGAATAAAATGGTGGGAGCCAGAGTGAATGGCAAGCTGGTCACCATCGATTATGAGATCAAGAACGGTGATCGGATCGAAATCATCACTTCCCAGAATTCCAAGGGACCCAGCCGTGACTGGCTGAATGTGGTGAAGAGTACTCAGGCTAAGAATAAGATTAATCAGTGGTTCCGTAATGAGCTGAAGGAAGATAATATCATTAAAGGAAAGGAATTGCTTTCCACCTATTGCAAGACGAAATCCATCAATCTGTCCAATCTGCTCAAGCAGGAGTATATGGAAGCAGTCATGCGTAAGTATGGCTTCAGGGACTGGGATTCTGTGTTGGCGGCCATCGGGCATGGCGGCCTGAAAGAAGGCCAGATCGTCAATAAGATGTCAGAATTGTACGAACGCGACCACAAACGGGAATTGACCAATGAAGAAGTATTGGCAAGTATCGCGCAGTCGAATGAGACCGCTGCTGCCAAACCTGCCACGATGAAGTCCAAGAGCGGCATCGTGGTAAAAGGAATTGCTGATCTGTCAGTACGGTTCTCCAAGTGCTGTTCACCGGTACCGGGGGATGAAATCGTGGGCTTCGTCACCAGAGGACGCGGCGTATCTATTCACAGAACGGATTGTATCAATGTCCTCAATCTGCCGGAACTGGAGCGTGCCCGCCTGATTGATGCGGAGTGGCAGGTACCTGATAAGACTGTCCAGGAAAAGTATGTAGCGGAAATCAAGATTTTTGCCAACAATCGTAATGGTCTGCTGGCAGATATTTCCAAAGCACTGACTGAGAAGAATATTAATATCCTGTCCATGAATACCAGAACCAGTAAGCAGGGTCTGGCGACGCTGCAGACGACGTTTGAGATTTCAAGCAGAGAAGAATTGAACAGGGTCATTGACAAGATACAGGGTATTGAAAGTGTAATTGATATAGAAAGGACGACAGGCTGATGGGAGAGATTAAGATCGGACGCATGGTGTTGGGGGTATGCCAGACCAACTGCTATTTTCTGTATAGAGAGGACAGTAAGGAGTGTATTTTTGTGGACCCGGCTGACCAGGGGGTCAATATATATAAGGCTATGACGAAAAATGGTTTTAAAATAGCAGCTGTTTTGCTGACGCATGGCCATTTTGACCATATTTGGGGTACGAAGGAATTGTGTGAGCTCTCAGGCGCAAAGCTTTACGCACTGGATGTGGAGAAAGAAGTGCTGCAGGATGCCCATAAAAATGTATCCTCCCAGGTGGGAAGAGCCTATACCACAGATGCAGACATTTATCTGAAAGACGGAGATGAAATGACCATTGCTGATATGACCTTTCAGGTGATTGCTACTCCGGGGCATACCGCAGGCGGATGCTGCTATTATTTTAAAGAAGCCGGTTTTCTGGTAAGCGGTGATACTTTGTTCCGGGATTCCGTGGGAAGGACAGATTTCCCAACAGGAAGCATGGGAACGTTGGTTCGGTCGATCAAAGAGAAGCTGTTCGTGCTGCCGGATGAGACGAAGGTCTATCCTGGACATGGCGACAATACGACTATTGGGCATGAGAAGATATATAATCCGTTCTGCCAGTAAGGTCAGTAGCTTTTGAGAAATTATAGAGCAGGATAAGGTATGGGCAAGGGTAAAAGACATGGAAGAATCATGCTTTTGCACTTGCTCATTTGCGGAAAGTGAGTAAACGGTAATGTTAGCAGTTTGGATTGATAAAGCGAATTTTGAATATGATATACATTCTATCGTGAAGGCTTTTTATCCGGAGGAGACGGTGAAAGTGTTGACACCTGAAACCGGGGAGAAGAAGATAGAGGAATATAAGGAGGATGTGAAGCTTCGGATTCTCCTTTGGGACGACGGCGCGCAAATGGAGGTGCAGGTGCCGGGCACAGAGGCGGTCAAAAACTTCGGCTGGCACTGGGACAGGCAGTGCGGTGATGCATACAAGGATTGTTTTAAACGTTTTCTCTATGAAAGCTTGAGCAATATTACCGGTAAGAAGCTTCCCTGGGGCAACCTGACGGGTATCCGCCCTACTAAGATTGCCTACGGCATGCTGGAAGAGGGGAAATCTGAGGACGAAATTTTATCTTATCTTGAAAAAAAGCATTTTGTAAGTGAGGAAAAAAGTAGGCTGAGTATCGATATAGCCCGACGCGAGAGGGAACTTTTGTCAGGCGTACATTATGTAGGAGGATACAGCTTATATATCGGAATTCCTTTTTGCCCTACAACTTGCCTGTATTGTTCCTTTACCTCCTATGCGATCGGTGCATACCGCAAGCAGGTAGATGATTATGTTGACAGCCTGATCAAAGAGATGGAATATGTGTCAAAGCGTTATGCGGGTAAAATTCTTGACAGTGTATATATCGGCGGTGGTACGCCCACCACTTTGGAAGCCCATCAGTTAGACAGGTTGATTGGAAAGGTGAAAGAACTGTTTAATTTTAGTCAGGTGAAAGAATTTACGGTAGAGGCCGGTCGTCCGGACAGTGTCACAGAAGAAAAGCTTCAGGTGCTGTACCGTCATGGGGTGAGCCGTATCTCTATCAATCCTCAGACCATGAAGCAGGAGACGCTTGATCTCATCGGCAGAAGACATACGATAGAGCAGGTGGTGGATGCCTATCAGATGGCCAGAAAGATTGGGTTTGACAATATTAATATGGACCTGATCCTCGGACTTCCGGGAGAGGGGGCGGAGGATGTGCAGCGTACTATTGACCGTGTAGTGGAACTGGCTCCTGACAGCCTGACGGTGCATTCTCTCGCGATCAAACGGGCCAGTCGCTTAAGCCGGTGGATTCAGGAGAACGGCATCTCTGCGTTGAAGAATACAGACGAAACGATGGCCATAGCGGCAGCAGGGGCTGCCCGGCTTGGTATGGAGCCGTACTATCTCTATCGCCAGAAGAATATGTCGGGCAATTTTGAAAATGTAGGTTATGCCCGGCCAGGCAAGTTCGGGCTATACAATATCCTGATTATGGAAGAGAAACAGACTATTCTTGCTTTGGGGGCCGGAAGTATCACAAAAAGGGTATTTCCGGACGGCAGGATTGAAAGGTGCGATAATGTCAAAGAAGTGGCTCTGTATATAGAAAAAATCGACGAAATGATTGAGAGAAAACGAAGACTTTTAAGTGAATATTAAGATTGTCTAAGCTATAAAATTGGCGGCAAGTAAGATTCATCTCACTTGCCGCCAATAGAATTATAATATACTCAAATCATACATTGTTAAATATTCTTTTGTATTTTCAACCATTTCCTTGAACAGTTTCCTTGCGTCAGCAAGACTGCAGGTAACCAACGGGTCATTTGCAAATGCCATGAAGATCTTGCTCAAGTCTCTTTCTGCGATTCCTTCAGAAACCATTTCCTGTTCGCCGCAGATGCGTGCGATAAGAGGATAAATCGGTGCAGGGATAGGACCGGCAAGTACCGGTTCAAGGCTGTTTGCGCGGAATACTGCGTTAGTTTCTACCACCGCTCCCAATGGCAGGTTAGGGATCTGGCCTTTGTTAGGCAGGTTAACATTGGTAACTAAATCACACAGACCGAGTAATGCACGGATCTGGTTAACACCTTCTTCACCGGTTCCTTTGATCTTGACATCTTCTTCGCCGCTTACAAGACGAGCACATTTTGCAAGACGGTTGTTCTTTAAGTCGTTCTTTCTCCATTCAACAGTGGTAAGACCGAAGTGCATTTCTCTTACACGTTCCGGGCTTTCCAAATACCATTTTCCTTCACAGAATTCAGCTAAATGTCTGTCGCCTGCTGCTGCGATGATGCCGTATTTTGTGTATAAATCCATTTTGACTTTTTCGTCACTGCGGAAGCTGCTGTTCATCCAGTTTGCGTCAACGCCTTCGTAGGTCTGATATCCGTCAGCGTGTTTCTTGACGAACGCATTGTAGTATGGATATAAGTCAATATTTCTCCAGGTTGCTTTTGTGAGCCATGTAAAGTGGTTGATACCGAGAGGGTTAACCTTGATGTCTCCTCTGTAAACATCTTTTTCGCCGAAAACTTCTTCGATCACTCTGGCAAGGAACTTCTGGGTTCCGAATACTTCGTGACAGCAGCCGAAAGCCTTGATTTCAGGGAAGACGCGGTATAAAGTCTTAACACACAGTGTCATAGGGTTGGTGTAGTTGATAACCCATGCATCAGGGCAGTTTTCTTTGATCTTGAGAGCAATGTGTTCATACATAGGGATGGTACGCATTGCACGAACGATGCCGCCGGGGCCGGAAGTATCACCTACAGACTGGTAAATGCCGTATTTTTCGGGAGCATGTACGTCAGAGTCCATTTCATCGAAGGTTCCGGGAAGGATGGAGATTACGACGAAGTTTGCTCCTGTAAGTGCTTCATCGATGGTCTCTGTTGCATGATAATTCCAAACAGATTTTGCGCCTTCTGCACGATTAAATTTATTGCCTATGATTTCGTTGTTTTTAGCGGCTTCTAAATCGATATCATAAAGATAGACATCACCGTTGATGTCATCGCAGCTTGCTAAGTCGCTCATGAGACCCCATGCCCATCCACGGGAACCGCCACCGATGTAAGCAATCTTAATACCGGATACTGTGTTGTTTACGTATTCCATAGTGAAAATCTCCTTTTCTATTTAAAGCTTTTTATTCAGCAAATCACAAAGTAAGGTACAGCTCCAGCCATAGTCACGAATGGACTGTAGACGTACATTGATATTGTAAGGCTCAAAAGGAAGCCCTTTACGATTCATCTGACTGGGTGCTTTTTCCTGGTTGCAGTCATAGAATTCATAGATGATGCCGGTGAGCTGATACCAATGATTCATGAAAGAGATTGTCTTGTCTAAAATCTCCCCGGCGAAATCATCGTAACCATATGCAGCAAGTCCCTGCGCAAGCATGTAATTGTAGTTGATCCATACCGGACCGCGCCACATATCGGAACCAAAGGTTGCATCCTTCTTGGAAATAGTGGGAATCGGGAAAGGTGTGGCAAAGCTTTCAGGATCCTGCAAATGCTTAACAAGACACTTTGCCTGTGTTTCATTGCAAATACCTGCAAAAAGCGGCAGGAAGGAAGCAACACTCCATACTTTATGTAATTCCTGCTTCGGAATATTGTAATCAAAATAGAAGCCATCTTCTTCACACCACAGCTGTGCATTGATATCTGCTGCCAGTGTATCAAACCAATTCCGGTAAAAAGCCACATCTTCGGTGAGAGCTAACTCTTCTGCAATCTTCTTCATGTATTTTACGTCATTCGCCATAAAGCTTGAAAAGTCGATTGCAAATAAGGGATCCTTTGTATCAAAACGAGGAGAATTGTCCATACCGCATTCGTCACATCTACAGTTTACATTGTTGGTAGTACTCCAGGTGTAAAGCTCTTTTTCGGAAACACGTCTGTTGTCACGACACCAGTTCAGGAAACGCTTATTGTTTGCAAACGCTTCTTTTAAGAATTCCTTATTGCCGGAAGTCTGATACAACTGCCATACGCCCCATGCAATAACAGGAGGCTGGGTAATTCGAGAGCTTACAAATACATTGGCCATATGAGGAATGAAGCCATCCTCAGTCTGATGTGTCCAGATGGCACGAATCAAATCTTCAGCCAGAGAGCTATCGATATGTCTGTGACCTAAAGCATGAAATACAGAGTCCCACAGCCACAAACTTTTGTGGGGCAGCCTGTCCGGTGTGGACCAGGTGGTATGGAATTCGGCTTCAGGAGAATACAACTGTGTTTTCATCACCGATAAACATTTTGCGTAAAGATCTGCGTAAGGGAAAGTGTCTGCAGCACCATGCTTTTCATAGAAATCCAATTTGGCTGCGGCTGCTTCCTCCAAATCCATTGTAAGACCTTTCTTTACCAATGCCGCAACCTCTTCCTTGGAGTGACCGAAGGCAAAAGCAAAGCGATTGTCCTGACGCTTTAATGCAGTAAAATCACCATCCTGTGTATCATGAATTTCAGCGCCGTCAATGGTTTCCGCCTGATAAATGCCTTCCGTAAGAACTGCGGGAAGGACAGTGGCGTTGGTATTACCAATGATCAGGTGCTGTGCGGCATAAATTATTTGCATTTTTTCCTGATATGGGAAATGACAGCAGATATAATCACTTGTAACGGCATCAAATTCCAACCCTTTTTCATAAACATTTACGAAAGCAAGCTCTCGTTTTACGTTGGAATAAAAACGGATGCCAATGCGGTCACCGCTTAACATGCCGGCAAAGTCGTCGCTAAAATAGGAAGGACCATCCAGAGCAGAGAAGGCGAACAACTGTCCCTGTCCCCATTTATTTGGTATGATCATAATAGCCTCCTTAACATATATTTTTGTAAAATCTTGTTATTCTAATTATATTTATGTATAATAAAAACTACAAGAAACTTTTCACGCCAAATATTATACAATATCGACTTGAAAGGATTAGGTGATTCCATGGGACATACAGAATACAAATTTGAAAAGTTCATTCAACCGCAGTTTCCGATTTATGCTTCCAAACAGTCGGGCAGAGAAGTGTTGGTGAAACCCCACTACCATGCATCCGGCGAGATTATACAGGTGCTGGAGGGGCGAATCAAGCTGCTGTTAGGCGCTACCTATTTGGAATGTAGTAAAGGAGACATCATCTTTATACCGCCTTCCGAGGTACATGAAGTATTCAGCCTGACAGAGGATGCGGCCATTCAGGGAGTAGTTTATGAATTTTCTCTTGTGAATATACCGGATTTGCAGTTGGACTTCATAGAATTGTTCAACAGAAGCCAACGACTGCAATATGTAATCACCGGTGAAGATGAAAATCATGAAGAAATGTGTACTTACATCGCCAATATTATGTCGGTGTACGGAAGCTTTTCAGCAGGCAGCAGAATTCAGATTGTGTCTAATTTGTTGTTGATCATGGGCCTGCTGATCAGGACTTTTTCACTGGAAGTGAGTACACATGATAAAAATTATCGGAAACTTCGCCCTGTGCTTAAATATATAGAAGAGCATTATGCAGAAAAAATCCAAATTTCGCAGTTGAGTGAGATCGTTCATGTGTGTGATGACCGGCTGATCAGGCTGTTCAAGGAAGTGACCGGTGAAACACCTGTTGAATATATCATGAACCTTAGGATAGAATCGGCAGTCAAGCTTCTGTCTGCCGGTGAACTGTCTATAGCAGAGATTGCGGAACAGACCGGGTTTGGAAGTGACACCTATATGACCCGCGTCTTTAAGCAAAAGTTAAATTCTACGCCGGGCAAGTATCGGCGGAAATAATTGACAGATTTTATAACCGTTCAGCCACCATGCTGAGCGGTTACTCCTTCATTTTCTCTTCTTTTTTCAGAATATCGTATCTGATGATGCCGATAATAGCGGAAACAAAGTTACAGCTGTCGCTGATCACGCCTGCTATGGAGCCAACATAAAAATTGTAGCATATCCAGCAAACGCAGGTTATAGAGATCATCAATCGCATCTTTTTCATATTTGTGGTGCCATAAGCTAAAGTGGAAAGCACCTTGGCAAATATGATCAGTATACTTATGTATCCCTCCCAGGAAAGCAATCCTAACACCGCAAAAAGTGCGCCTAAAATAATTCTTGCATATTTCAATTCTCGTTGCTTATCTTTTTTGCCGAAATATGTAAAAATGAGATTCCTGAATATTCCTACTAAATTCAGAACAGCGCCCGTGTAACCGCCTAAGAGAAGGTACTGTATTCCGAAAGAGCCTTCCTCTGTCATTTTAAGTGCTAAGGCATGGCTGTGCTTATTGCACTGAAAAGCAGAAAGTCCTGCAATGATACCTACAATGCCGATAAACTGAACAAAAACTTCATAAAAATTGATTTCCATTTGGTTTCCTCTCTTTCCTTTTTATATTGACATCAGAATGTATAAACCATAAATGTTGTTCAGTGTCTGTATTTCCCAGGTGTTGTGTTCAGCTTTTGCTTAAAAACGCGCGTCATATAGGTGGCACTGCCGAAACCGGTTTGGTCTGCAATGTCGGCTATAGATAAGTCTGTGGAAGAAAGCAGTTTGATACCAGCTTCTATCCTTAAGTTCATAATATATTCGATCGGTGTCTCACCGGTTACTTCTTTAAAAAGTCTGATGAGCCGGTCATCGCACACATGAATGATCTCGCTTAGTTCTGAAATCTGAATCTTTTCCGCATAATGACTTTCTATATAAGAAAGCACGGAACGGAGCTTACGATAGTTTTTATCATGAGTGCTCACTTCCAATGCAAATAGCTGGATTAGTCTGGACATAATCAGGAGAAGATTTGACACAATTTGGATCTTGCTTCCGGCAGAGAAACTTTCGTATACTGCTAATATGTTACGGATATACAGGCAAAGCTCCTCGTGGCCGTCATCACTGTTGCTCACAATATACTGCATGCACTGGCTTCTGTGGAAAAGCTCTGAAAAATCCAGCTGTAAACCGGTAACGTTTACCAGAGAAAATTCATATACAATTCCCTGAATAGCGGCGTCTTCGGTCAGGCTGGCCGCTTCATGCACTACAGAAGGTGGTATAAAGATGATATCTCCCTTTTCGCATTCTACATATGTAGTTCCCATCAACAGTTTAATGCGACCTTCGGTTACCTGCATGATCTCCGCGGAGGTATGATGGTGATTTTTGACCAGAACCTCTCGCCCTGATTGTGAAGAGGCATAAATAGGAAACTGTGGCTGGATAAACTTTACGTATTTATATTCTGTGTGTCCCATATGTTCTATCATCCTTTCTGGTCGAAACAGGCTTTTTTGACGTCAAAAGTTATTTTGTTCTACGGGGGATAAAATATATGGGTTTCATTATATTTACTTCAAAACAGGAAAACAAGGAACTATCGGCGTTGAAAATTGCACAATATCGACTTTGTGAAAGAATTGTCAGTGAGTTTTTTTAGAATATCGAAAAAGTGAAAAAAACAACGAAGATAATGCATTGTTTGCGTTGCTCTACATGGATATAATAAAATCAGTATTAAAAGCAACGAAAAGTTCTGTACACTTAAATAGAAAAGAAAGGATGAAGTTTGAAAAGATGAGTGAGAAGAAGACAAAAACAAAGTCCGGCGGTCTGACCTTAAAGTATCTGAAGAAGAATTGGCCGTTGTACGCTATGCTGGCGATTCCCATGATTTACATATTTGTATTCAAATATGCACCTATGGCCGGTTTGGTTGTTGCCTTTAAAAAGTATAATATTTTTAAAGGAATATGGGAGAGTGACTGGGTAGGATTTAAGTACTTTGAAGAGGCATTCACTACATCAGAATTCTGGAGGTCAGTCAAGAATACGCTGGTATTGAATTTAGGACAGCTTTTGATCTGTTTCCCGTTCCCCATTTTCCTTGCTATCGTTATGAGTGAAATGTGTTTTAAGAAGGTAACGAAGTTTACACAGACCATTCTTTACATACCGCACTTTATGTCAAATGTAATTATTGTTGGTATCATGTATCAGGTGTTCGGTGCTTCCGGCGCCATCAACAATGCATTGAGTGCATTGGGAATTGGTCAGATTGGTTTCTTAAGTAATTCCCAACTGTGGCGTGGTGTTTACTGGTTCTCCGGTCTTTGGGAAGGTACCGGATATGGTATGATCGTATATTTAGCGGCCATTGCCGGTATCAATACGGAGTTGTATGATGCGGCTTATATGGATGGTGCAGGAAGATGGAAACGTATCTGGCATGTGACTCTTCCACAGATCAGATCCACCATTGTTACCATTTTGGTTATGGATATCGGCCGAATCCTGAATATCAGCTTCGAAAAGCCTTACTTGATGGGCAATGCTCTTACAAGAGATGTGTCACAGGTTATCAGTACCTATGTATATTCTGTAGGTTTGCAGGCAGGTCGTTATGACTATGCGACTGCGGTAGGTCTGTTCCAGTCAGTTGTTGCACTGGTGATGGTATTGACTGCTAACTGGGCAGCGAAGAAACTCGGAGAGGAGGGTATCATGTAATGAATTCAATATATAGTAAGAAATGGAGCCTGTTCCAGATAGTTATGCTGATTGTCTGCATTGCTGCACTGGCAATCACTTTAGTTCCCATATTGAACATTTTAGCCTTGTCCTTCAGTGGTAAGAATGCTATTGCAAAGGGCATCGTGGGTATCTGGCCGGTGGAATTTACATTGGATGCTTATAAGAATGTGTTTGGCAATGGCAGTATTATATATTCCATGTTTTATTCATTGGCATTGACCCTTGTGGTTGGTTTTTCTACCACCTTCCTGACCATTTTGGCAGCATATCCGCTTTCAAAGCTCAACCTGAAGGGTAATCACTTCTTTATGACATTGATTACCATTACTATGTATATCAGTGCCGGTACGGTGCCGGGATACTTGCTGGTGAAAAATTTAGGATTGATAAACACAATATGGGCCTTAATCCTGCCGGGTATGATCAGCCCCTTCCAACTGATCATCTTGAGAACCTTCTTCATGGGCATTAACAAGTCATTGTTTGAAGCAGCGTACATGGACGGATGCGGTGAGTGGGGATGTCTGTTTAAGATTGCAGTTCCGCTGTCAAAACCATCTATTGCAACTATCACGCTGTTCAGCTGTGTATCCAGATGGAATGGTGTAACGGATGTATTGTATTATATTGACAATCCGAAACTGTATACCTTGCAGTACCAGTTAAAACTGCTGTTAGATTCCTTCCATATCGAATACACACCGGAAGAAATGGCAGATATGACCATAGCTGCAGAAAACGTAAAATCTGCAACCATTATTTTTTCTATGATACCCATCCTGATTGTATATCCTTTTGTACAGAAGCACTTTACAAAGGGTGTTAACATTGGTGGTGTAAAGGAATAATTATTTGTTACTAGAAAGCTGTAAAATTAAAATAAATATAGTATAGGGCTGTTCGTGTAGGCAGGCCGGACAGCTTTCCTGTCAGCGGGAATATATGTGGCCCTATGCTCTTTAAAAATGGAGGTAAAAAAATGAAAAAGCGTTATTTGAAACTTTGCTCAATGCTTCTGGCTACTGCTATGGTAATGACTGCATGTGGCAGCACAAAGACCAATCAGGAAAGTAAAGACCCTGCAAAGTCAAGCGAAGCAACTACACAAAAGTCAAGCGAAGCCGCTGAAAAAGAAGAACCAAAGGAAATTGTAGACATTACCGTTATGGTTTATGACCGTGGTCATGAGTACACCAACGGCAATTCCCTGACCGACAACGAGTTTACTCGTTGGATCAATGAAAACTTAGAGCCTCAGGGTGTGCATGTAACATACGTCCCGGTTCCGCGTTCCGGAGCAGATGACAAGGTAAACCTGATGCTGACAGGCGGTACGGCTCCTGATATCATCAGAACTTACGATTTGGCTCGTGTTCAGGGCTATGCTATTGATGGCGGTCTGGCAGATCTGACAGATTACATGGATATGTTAAGCGATGACTATCTGTCAAAGGCACTTCTTGAGGTTGGCCAGATTGAAGGCAGACAGTATGGTCTTCCGGGTGTATATTCTTATGGACAGAAGTCTCATGAGATGTTCCTTCGTCAGGATCTTGTAGAAGGCGCAGGCAAGGAAATGCCTACCAATAAGGCTGAATTGATCGATGTATTATATGCAATCAAGGAAAAGTATCCGGATATCATTCCTATGGGTATGGGCGGTAAAAATACCAATGGTAACTACACCAACTTCATCCTTTCTTACACCAGTCAGGCAAATGAAAGAGACAACTACATCTATGATGCTACCTTTACAAAGGTATTAAAGCCGGGTCATAAAGATGGTTTGAAGCAGTTAAATCAGTTTGTATTAGATGGTATCATCGATGCTAATTTCGTATTAGATACTGATAATGCAAAGTACGATGAAAATGTTGCAAATGGTAACTATGCACTTGTTATGGATGGTTCTGCGGATTGTGTCGACGCAGCATATGAAACGGCATCTGATCCTAACTATCACATGGTGGAAGTAAACTGTCTGGAAAACTTAGACGGCAGCTATGATGTTCCCTCTTCAGGTACATGGGATCATATGGTATATGTTCCTGCAACTGCAGAAGACAGAATCGAAGCTGTTATGACTTACTTGGCATTTGTTTCTGATGAAGAAAATGGTATTCAAATCAGAAACGGTCTGGAAAATCTTGGTTATGAAGTAGTAGATGGTAAGATTATTGGATTCTCAAGAGATCAGAGAATTGCAAATGGTACCAGCTCTAACCCTACTGACAATGGTTTCTTATGGGGTAACTTTGAATATGCAACAAAGTCATTCCTTGAAGATTATATGGCATCCAATCCGGAAGTTCCTCAGGATGCAGCAGAGTCAAGAGTTGAGCACAGATATAGTGGATTCTATCATACTGTAGCACCTACCGATCCTCTGGAAGCAGATCAGTATTCTGCATTGCTGAACGAGCTGATCGTAGAATTCGTGTTCAAATGTATGTGTGCACCGGAAGGTCAGTTTGACAAGGTTTACGAAGAAGGCTATCAGCTTCTGTTAGACAACCATTTACAGGATCTGTTAGACGAACGTGCAGCTTGGTACGATGCTAACGTTGCAAAATAAGTAAAATGAAACTCCGGCGATAAACTCCCGCCGGAGTTGATTTTTTAGGGGAATATCCCCAATAGGAGTAAGTTTGGAATGAGAAAGACAACATTTATACAGGATGAAAACCCATTGTGGTTAAAAGGTAATCTGCATTGCCACAGTACTACATCAGACGGTGCATTGAGTCCGGAGGTGCTGGCCGAAGGATTTGCCGGCAAGGGATATGATTTTCTGGCAATCACAGATCATGACATTTATAAAAGTTATGATGAGATTAGCAACGATAAAATCCTGCTGATTCCCGGAGTGGAAGTAACAGGAGCTGTCACAGAAGACAAGAATGGTCATTTTTGTGTGCTGCAAAAGGGGAAGATAAGTGATTTTGAGCAGGGTGAGAGATTTCAGGTGGATACGCGTGAGAAGCTGTTGGATTTTCTGGAAAATCATCACGATAAATATCTGATTACATTAAATCATCCGTATTGGTCCCTGCTTGAATGGGAAGAAGTAATAGATCTGCCTCACCTGACAGCTTTGGAGATATACAATCATGCCACACAGATGGGAACATTTGTGGGAGAATCGGCACATTTCTGGAACACCTTACTTCGCAAAGGCAAGTCCATGTGGGGGATTGCGGCGGATGACAATCATAACAAAGTAAAGCAGATTCCGGGGTGGCCCTTTGACTGCGTGGTCAGCGATGTCTTTGGTGGCTGGGTATGCGTGAAAGCAAAGGACAGATCCCGGGAAGCAATCATGGAAGCGTTGGAATCTGGAAGCTTTTATGCAAGCACCGGACCAAAGATTACTGATTTCTATGTAGAAGGAGATACCTTCCATGTAAGTTGTTCTCCCTGCCAGCGAATCGTTGTCAGTGGAGACCGGGGATATTTTAAGAGAAGCCTTGGCTTTGGAGTGACTGAATTTACAGGCCGCCTGAATGGTAAGGAAAAATTTATTCGTGTGCAGTGTGCGGATGAAAAAGGTGGAGTGGCATATTCCAATCCGATTTATATTGATTGACAGGTTCTTAAAAATTGGAGAAAATAAAAGAAAACGGCTTGAAAGGAGAAATGCTTACATGAAAAGAACTATTTTTTTACAGGATGAAAATGCAATCTGGTTAAAGGGGAACCTTCACAGTCACAGCACTATGTCAGACGGTAAGTTGACACCGGAAGAAATGAAAGAAGCTTATAAGCATCATGGCTATGATTTTTTAGTGATCAGTGACCATGACAGATACACAGATACAAGACATATGTCAGAAGACAATTTTACCATGGTTCAAGGATTTGAATTATATGGTAATGCAACAGATGAAAAAGATATTCATATACATCTTTTATGGGATGATAACTTTGACGAATTTCAGCATGGACAGTATATCCATCTTCCGGAACGAACAGGGAAGGCAACCAAAGCATTTTGTGAGGAAATGAAAGCCAAGGGTGCTTATATTATGTTGAACCATCCACATTGGTCCATGTTAACCAGTGCGGAAGTGGAAGTGGATAGTTTCTATGATGCTGTTGAACTGATAAATTATGAAACAGAGTGGCTGGAAAATGTGGGTGACGGTACCGTTTTCTGGACAGAAATGCTTTACAAAGGTGCCAGACTTTGGGGCGGCGGCAGCGATGACAATCACAATGGACAGGAAGTAGACTCTATGTACAGTGGCTCCTTCGGCGGCTGGACAGTGGTAAAGGCGAAAGACCGCTCGCGCAATGCTATTATCGAGGCTTTGAAGACAGGCAGTTTCTATACATCTACCGGTCCTGCCATTTACGATTTCTATGTAGAAGATGATGAGGTGCATGTGGTATGTTCGCCCTGTGAACGTATTTACATCGGCGGCCAGCACAGATGTCATCAGCGCAAGATTGGCAGACATGTGACCGAGTTTGTGACCAAATTAAAAGGAAAAGAGAAATTTGTCCGTGCAGAGGTTATGGACGCAGCAGGACGCAGCGCATACACCAACCCTATCTGGCTGGACTAAATTAAGGAGATTATGGCATTGATCAAGGCATTAATAAATGACATTTTATATCCATCGGATCAATTCACGCCCATACCTTTTTGGTTCTTTAATGACTTGCCGGATCTTGACCGAATCAGAAAACAACTGCAGGATTATGTGGAAAAAGGGGTAAATGGTATCGTGCTTCATCCCCGGATCGGGGTTCCGAAAGAAATACCGTATTTATCTGAAAAATATTTTGAGGCGATTCGTTTTATTGTAAAAACTGCTGATGAATTACAGATGAAGGTTGTATTGTACGATGAAGCCATGTACCCTTCCGGTTCTGCTCATGGTATGGTGGTGGCAGAAAATCCGGAATATGCGTCTAAGGGCATCCACCTTGTACAGGCAGGGGAGGATGCAGCCGGTGAGGTGATCGTAGCATTCAAAGATGGAAGTCGTTTGGTGTACGGATTCACCGGAGGGACCATTCGCGGCATTCATTTTGGTGAGGATGATGGAGAAGACGGAGCACCGAAATCGGCGGATATCCTGAACCCTGATGCGGTGGATGCCTTTATCCGGATGACACATGACCGCTATTATGAGGAATTAAAAGAGTACTTTGGTAGTACAGTGATTGCCTTCTTTACAGATGAGCCCGGTGCGTTGGGAAGAAGAGCAGGACGTTTTCGTGAGTGGATTCCGGGACTGGATAAAGAAATTCTAAAAGAGGGCGGTAGTCTGGAGGAGCTTAAGGCGCTCTTTACCAAAGAGAAAAATGCAGGTACTGAGATCTATCATAGATTGATCAAAAAGTATTATAGAGAGATCTTCTATAGAAGATTGTCCGAATGGTGTCAGAACCACAATATTCTTTTGATGGGACATCCGGAAGCCAGCGATGATGTGGAAGAACAACTGTATTTTCAGATTCCGGGGCAGGATCTGATTCTGAGAAGAGTGGCACCGGAGAGCGGAGGTCTTACGGAGTTTGATTCTGTACAGGCAAAGTTGGCGGCTGATATTGCAAGGCATCTGGGTCGCAGAAGAAATGCCAATGAGTGTTTCGGTGTATGTTACCGTAACCGGATTCCGTGGTATTTCACAGCGGGGGATATGAAGTGGTATATAGACTGGCTTGGCATACGCGGAGTGAATCTGTTTGTGCCCCATGCTTTTTACTACAGTGTGGAAGGCGCACGCAAGGATGAACGTCCGCCGGATGTGGGTCCCAACAATATCTGGTGGCCTCATTATCGCAAGATTTCCGACTATATAAAGCGGCTGTCCTATTTGATGACAGATTCGGTAAATGGTGCCGGGGTGGCAGTGTTGTGTGATAATAATCAGGTGCCTTATAAAGAGCTTGCGCTATTGTTTGAAGAGCAGGTGGAATTTAATTATTTGCCTATTGCTCTGCTTTCGGAATGTAAAATACAGGATGGAAAGCTTTGTATCAGAGAGTATCAGTATGAGGCCGTGTTGAACGTGACGAATCCGGCATGGGATGGGCTTGTACGAACAGTGACTGTGGAAGAAACGGATAATGCCGGTTTGAAATTATTTCATGATGCGGAAAGTCTGATTGCAGAAGGCAGCTATAAGACCATACATACAAACACCGCGTGCAAAGATTTGCGTGTATCTAAACTTCATAAAAATGGTGTGGAAATGTTTTTGTTTTCCAACGAAGGAAATCAAACGATTCAGACCAAGGTGAGTCTTTCTGCAGATAAGGCTGACAGCGCTTTGGCGTCAGAACATCATAAAGAGGGTATGAAAGCAGCTGTGTATGTGGATCTGTGGCGAGGGGAAGCAAGGATGAAAACCTGTGCACAAGATGGCTTATATGAGATCCTGTTGCAACCACGAGAGACAATGCTGATTGTTTTACAGCAGAATTTTGCGGATAAGACTGTAGTTGAAATGCTGCCCAAAGCAGATGCGGAAGTATTTTTAGGAGATTTTACAGATAAATTTACTCTCATACAGAAGGAACAGAATCGTGCAGTATATATAATGAATTATGAAGCGGCTGATATTACCGGAAGGGAAGCTTTTCAGGTGCAGGCAGAAGAAATGGTGGAATGTTTCTGCAATGGTGAGTTAGCAGATGTGGCACTGTGGAGTCCTCACAGGCTGCGTATCGGCAAGTTTTTAAGAGAAGGAAACAACGAACTGAAGTTGATCATTACCGGCAGTGCTGCCAATATTTACTGTGATGTAGAGATTCCGTTCGGACTGGGAGTTTAAAATCAAAACAAGGAGAAAAATTTATGAGTAAACCAAATTTTAAATCGTTTGATCCTGTAAATGTGGCAGAATTAGCAATTAATTATCTGACCAACATGACAGATGAAGCCAATGACTACTTACCATACTGGTTGGTATTGCCTCACAAGAAACCGGCCGAAGCAGCACACTGTAAGGTAGATGATGCAGAACTGGTTGCATCCTGGTTTGAGGGTATTTCCTGCGCAAGAGAGGTGGCAGGAACCGAAGTGGGTGCAGAGCATCAGGCTGCATTCAGAAGACATTTGATGCAGTCTTGGGGAGAGCATGGACTGCGCTATCATAAAAAATACCCATGGACCCATACCCTTCATGCATCCTTCCATGAGATGGGATATGTACTTTCCGCTTTGAACAGATGTCTGGTATTAGACCCTAATGATGCAGAAGCAGAGGAACATGCAGCAAATTTAGTAAAAGGTATGCTGGGGGTTGCCATTCAGAGAAAGACTAGGGTGTTCTGGTCCGGTGACAGCCGGGAACCTCTGACAGTTTACGAATTCCCTAACGATATTTATCTGCAGGATGGCGGCTTTAACATGAGCTATCATACCGGCCGTGGTGAGCAGCCGATCCGAAACGGTGTTATCGTGTACCCGCTGGTAAAGAGATACGAATTGACCGGTGATGAAAATGCATTAGAACTGGCAAAAGGTTATGTAAATTATCTGCTGGGACATTCCAGATACTTCTCTTACAATATGGAATTTTTCGGACATGTACATTCTTCCCTTTGGGTAGCATCCGGTATGATCATGATGGGCCGTTTAACCAATGAGCCATTCTATATTAAGAAGGGTAAAGAAATATACGATTTCGTACGCACCAAGACTTCAAGCTTCGGCTGGGTTCCGGAGTTTATGAAGTGGAAGCCTATGATTGAAGAAAACTGTGAAACCTGTTGTATCAAGGACTTGCTGGAATGTGCACATGAACTGGTGCTGTCCGGTTATGAAGAATACTGGGCAGATATCAACTCCTTCGTGCGTAATCAGTTAGTGGAAAATCAGGTAACACATACCGGTTATGTGGTGACTGATGATAATAAAGAAGATGATAAGGCTGCCGGTATTACCTATAAGCGTCTGAACAAGAGAATGATCGGCGGATTCTCAGGCGGTTCGCAGCCTAACTCTATGAGTCTGACCAAGTTCCGTTCGATCGCAGGATGTTGCGCAGGCTTTGCGCCCATCGGTCTGTGGAGAGCATGGACAGTTTCTATCGGAGAAACAGAAGAAAGAGTGACTGTGAATATTCCTCTGAACAAGGATGTTCAGAAAGCAAAGGTTAGAAGCTTTTATCCCAATGAAGGCCGCATGGAAGTAACTGCCACGTCAGATACAGAAGTGGCATTCAGAACCTATGATTGGATGGGGGAAGCAGAAGATATCAAAGTGCTGGTAAACGGTGTAGCGGCAGAAGCTGTAAAAGAAGGTGCACTTTTGGTTGTAAGTGCAAAGGCCGGTGATGTAGTGACATTAGAACATGCTGTTGAGACCGTGACTATTCCTGAGGAGGTAAGAGGTGCAGAGTACCAGATTGTTTGGAGAGGTCCGGATGTAGTGGATATCCTGCCACACGGTGAACATATGAGACTGTATCAGAGAAATTTAGATGTGCCTTATGACGAACCTACTCCGGATGAAGTGGAATTTACCGGTGCTTCCGATTATGGCCCGACACAGCAGAAGAGATAAAGTCCGAATTGAAAGCAGGAGGTTGAGGAAGATAAATATGATCAGAAAAATAACAAATGACCGTCCTTTTAAGATTTTAGGCTTTACAGATACCCATTTAGATGATTATGCAGACCGTTTTGAGGTGACTCTGAAGCTGATGGCGGAGACTGTGGAGACGGAGAAGCCGGATTTAGTCGTATTTGTAGGGGATAATGTGACCGGCGGGGACAACAGAGCGCGGGCGAAAACGTTTCAAAAGACGATGACCCAGTTGAAAATCCCTTGGGCACCTGTGCTGGGCAATCATGAAGGGGACAATCCTAAGTCAATGCTTCGCAGTGAGATGGTGGCAGAGTTTCGTAAGTCGCCTTATTGTCTGGTGCCGGAAAAGAAACCTATGCTGGCAGACGGGACAGAGGTGTTCGGAGAGACCAACTTTGTGATTCCTCTGAAAAATGAGGAGGGTAAGGAAGTATATAAGCTGATCTTTCTGGACTGCGGTCCGGATACTACCCCAAAGGATCTGGCAAGATACGGTATCATTACCCGGAAGAAGAGTCCGGACGGATATCTGAAGGATAATCAGATCGCGTGGTACAGGGAGCAGGTCAGAGAAGACGAATGCCCGTCCATGGTATTCTGCCATGTGCCTCTTACGGAATTTATAGAAGCCTATGAAAAAGGCGAACGTGTGGCAGGTATCAACTACGAAGGTACCGGTGGTTCCCCATATAACAGCGGAATGTTTGATGCTATGCTGGAAGAAGGTAAGACCAAGATATTTGTGGTAGGGCATGATCATGTGAACGACTCCAAGGTTCTGTACAAAGGGATTCTGCTTATGTACAACCGTATGAGCGGTATGTCTTCCTACAATACGATCAGCAAAAAAGTGGCAGACAAACTGATGCAGGGGGCAACGATTTATTATATTGATGCGGAAGGTCAGGTAACCTTTGATGATGTGATTTACGAGGACAGATATCCCCAGTATCATGATGAAATTTACAGCGTTATCCGAAAGGAATAGATATATGAAAATAGTAACTTTTAATGTGCGTTTTAATAATCCAAATGACGGAGAATATTCTTTTGAACATCGTAAAGAGGAAATTATCCGCCGCATTCAGGCAGAGCAGCCGGACGTGATCGGATTTCAGGAAATCAGAGACGATATGCAGCCCTGGCTGGAGGAACATATGCCGGAATATGTCTGGGTAGGCCATGGTCGTACCACAGAACTGACCGGAGAGCATTGCCCGGTGGTTTACCGCAAGGACAAGTTTAAATTGAGAAACTTCCAGTGCTTCTGGCTGTCAGATACACCCAACGTACCGGGCAGTAAGTTTGAAGGACAGGGGTATCATCCGAGAATCTGCAACATGCTTCTTTTGTACAGCATTACAGATAAAAAGACCATGTGCGTGTTCAACACACATTTGTGCAACGAAAGTGCAGATGCTCGCAAAAAAGCTATGGAGCTGATGCTTGCAAAGGGGGATGAATTCCTTGCAGGGGAGCAGATGCCGATCTTTATTATGGGGGACTTTAATGCATTGCCCGGCTGTCCGGAGCTTGCTGCCATGGAAAACAGAGCGGATTATAAAGATGTTACAGGCCATATTCCTGTTACATTCCACGGTTTTTTCAAGAAGCCGACGGAGAAGATCGATTACATTTACGTAAACAACATGGTGAAGGTGATCAGCTGCGATACGTGGGAAAGTGAGGAAGGACATATTTGCCTGTCTGATCATTTCCCCATTGGACTGGTTTGTGAGATATAAAAAAGAAAGCTACGGTTACCTTATTAGGATTGCCGTAGCTTTAGAGAGTAGTTTACTGTCTGCTTAAGTGTATCGCTGCAGTCTGATTACTGCGCTTTCATCTGCATTCAGTGTAAATTCCAATACACTGTCTTTCAGTTGAGCGATTGGATTACCCAGGATGAGCATGCACTCAATGTAGGAACGATCCAGATGAATACTTCCTTTTGCAGCTTTTTTACTGCTGTTGATCAGAATCAGTGCATCTGCGGAGTATTGTTCAGCATCTGTTTTCAGATAACTGACCTTGACGCCTTCAGCGGAGCAAATATTGGGACGGATTCCGGCCTGTGTACAGAGCTTCATAACAATGTTTTTCGCATCGATGCTGGAATTTGTACTGTCATTACTTATAATGTCATCGGAGATCAAGGTTCGTTTTGAATAAGAAAGACCAAGATTTACACCGCTTAAGACAGCGCATCCATTTCCGTAATTGTTGCAGAGGATTGCCGGTGAGCCGTCCTCGTAATAATACAAAACCTGAGAGGTAACGTCACTATAATATTCAGCATGCCTGTTGCCGGCGATTTGATAACTCTTTTCGTTGTCGGAAAGGGTAACGCATTCTCTTGTGGTAAAATCAAATTCTTTACAGCCAAAAATCTCTTCAAATCCGTATCCGGGAATATGATAGGAGTGTCTGAAAGATTCATCAAAGGCACCAAAGTAAGGATCGGACAATATCATACCGCCTCTACGGATATATTCCTTTAATTGACCAGCCAGTTTAGGAGAGATGGCGAATGGGGAAGGGAGAATGATTAATTTATATTTTGACAGATTTCCGGCAAATTCTTCATGAATAATATCGGTTATGATATTCTCTTCCCAAAGCATTCGGTAATAACCGCCGATACTGTCAACGGAGAATTTGTTTCCTTTTCTGTTCGTACTGTTCCAATCAGCCAGATAGGAGCGGATACTGAATACCAGAGCAACCTGAGCTTCATCATTCTGAGCGTTATTAAAGATATCCTCGTTGTCATTCAGCATTTTGCAGAGAGCGGATGCCCGTCTGGTCAGATTGGTCTCTCCACCGGCATTATCGGTGAGGGAGAAACCGCCAAATTCAGAACCATATCTTTCCTTCCTATACTGCCAGTACAACAACCCTCTTGCACCGTGGCGAATAGATTCTAAAGAGAATTTATCGAAAGTATTGTCATCAATTCGGCCTCTTTGATTCAATCCGGTACCATTTAGCCCGGCGGTCAGCTCCGACTGCCAATATTCTTTGCCGTTTGCAGCGCATCTGGTAGCGTCACACCCAAGTCCCAGCATGCTGCAGTCGCCGGCAGATTGAGGGAATGCGCTGTATCCCCATTTGTCGAAAATCTGTGCATTTTTCCAGTCGTCGAAGGCCATTCCGCCTAATTGGGCACAGGTTGCTGCACCGCCGCCCCATGCATGTGCAATGACCGGTTTGGTGTCACAACTTTTGATGATATCAGACCGAAATTTGATTTCTTCGGCTACATTGTCCATGTTGAATAATCTGAAATCGGCAGAATCGCTGTAAGAAGCAGTCCATCTTGGGGGTCTGACTTCATCAAAGGAAGAATAACCATATCCCCACGCATCATTTAGTGCATGTATGTTCTGATATTTCTTCTGTAACCATACTTGAAACTTTTTGATGGATTCCGGACAGTAGCAGTAGATTCCGGAGGGAGTTTTGGTGAAATCAATCCATTGATGAGGTTCATTCATGGGTTCATAAAAAGCTACATTCTTGTATTTTTTCGTTTCTTCGATGACGCCTCGTATCAGACGTTCTTCCATATCCCTTACTTCCGGGTGGTCATAGCACAGACCCGGCCAGCCACCACCGGGGGTATTGGGTCGTACAGTCGGCTCAAAGGGCAGATGCTCATCGGAAATGTAAAAATATTTGGCATATTTCTTTACAGCCCACGCTGGACATGCATGCAGATGAAACAATAAGCCTACATTTAAATCATATTTTTGGGCACAGTTTAGGAAAGCAGATATGTATTCGTAGTCGATTTCGCCTTCTGCCTTTTCAATATGGCTCCAGACCATCCATGCCCGAATGGTGTTAAAGCCATATTTTTTCATGTTTTCCATATCTTGTTCCCACTGGTCTTTATGGGGGGTGATGCCTCTTAGATATTGGGTACCAAAAGTAAACATTTGTTGTCTCCTTCATATGTGATCTGTACTATTATGTTACCACTGGTCAGGAATGTGGGCTCAGCGTAGATTAAGAAATATTATGCAAAAACTCAGATATATTGATGAATATGCAAAGAAATGTTAAAATCAACTATATATTACAAAATCAAGGGATGTGGAAAAATGGGTAAATCTGCGCGGATGATAAAACGCAGTATAACAGCAAAAAGTGAAATTGTGTTTGAGCGAAAGCTTTTAGATAAGCCCAGCAGTGTCCATTGGCACAATTTTTGTGAGCTGGACATCATTGTGTCCGGATATGGAACTACCTTTATCAACGGAAGTGAATATCTGTGCAAGCCTGGAATGATGGTTTTTATGTCACCATCTGATTTCCATGATTACCGTGCAAATGAACTGGAAATATTCAATATCCAGTTTTCGGAGGAGAGTGTGGACAGTCATATTTTGCATGCACTTATTAACCTGAACAGCAGAATGGTTTGCATGGGGGAAAAGGACAGGAGTATTCTGAGGAATATATGTGATTTAGTGGAGGGGACAGCTCTGGGTAAGGTCTATAGGAACCTGTATCTTAAAAGAATGGTGGAAAGTATACTGATTCTGTTTTTACAGAATGTAGACAGCAAAAAGGAAGGAGTATTCAGGGCTGAGCCGGACATTATTCAAGAAATTGTTATTTATATCAATGCTCATTTTGCAGAGAATCTTACACTTAAGGATATTGCGAAAGCTTTTCATTTAAATGAAAATTACCTATGCTGCCTGTTCAGACAGCATGTGGGAGAGGGATATAAAAGTTACCTGCGTAAGATAAAGCTGGAGCATGCAGAAAAACTGATTTTATTTACGAATATGTCAATCACAGAAATTGCGCTTAGCAGTGGATATAATACACAGTCCCATTTTAACAGGGAATTTAAAAATATGTTTCATGTAACCCCAAGCAAAATGAGACAGACGAGAGAAAGGTCTTTGTAAATGCCGCTTTTGAGACAATCGGCATAGATGAAAGGAGTGTTGAAGGAATGAACATACCAAAAGCGATTAATGAAAGAATAGAAATATATTCCCGGAAATTGGCAGGCAACCCTAAACTTCAGAAGATGTATCGGAATTGTTATCTGAGTACCTGGGAAACGGCTTTGCAGAAATGTGAGGACGGAACCTACTTTGTGCTGACAGGAGACATTCCTGCCATGTGGCTTCGAGACTCGGCGGCACAGGTGACCCATTATATTCCTTTGTCCGGGGATGCGCAGGTGGCGGAAGTGATCGAAGGGGTGATCAGAAGGCAATTTATGTACATTGAGATCGACCCTTATGCCAATGCATTCAATCAGGAATCCAATGACAAGGGGCATGTAGATGACATACCCAAGAAAGGACCCTGGGTGTGGGAAAGGAAATATGAGGTGGATTCTCTGTGTTATCCTATCAGGCTGCTGTATCTTTACTGGAAACAGACGGGTAAGGAGGAGCTGATCAAAGAGACGCTGGAAAAAGTGGTACAGATCATACTAAAAGTCTGGACTGTGGAGCAGCATCATATTGAAAAGTCTCCCTATCGTTTCACTAGACCAAATGCCAGAAAGCCCTGGAGTACTATCTACAACGAAGGAATGGGTAATCCTGTAGTATATACAGGTATGACCTGGTCCGGATTTCGCCCAAGTGATGACGGCTGCCAATATGGTTATCTGATCGCATCCGAAATGTTTGCAGTGGTAGTGCTGGGATATATGGAGGAGATGCTGACTGCTGTTTGCGGCAACACGGAACTGGCACAGAAGTGCCGCGAGCTTAGATTGCAGATTGATGCGGGCATTCAGGAGTATTCTGTGGTTGATCAGCCGGGATATGGCAAAATATATGCATGTGAAACAGATGGAATGGGCAATTATTCCATGATTGATGATGCCAATATCCCTAGTCTGCTTTCCATTCCTTATATCGGATATGCGGAGGCTGCAGATCCCATATATCAGAATACCAGGAAGTTTTTGCTAAGCAAGGACAATCCCTATTATTTTGAAGGAAAATATGCAAAAGGGATCGGTTCAAGGCATACACCGGAGGATTTTGTATGGCACATGGCGTTAGTGATGCAGGGATTGACATCTGTCAATGATGAGGAAAAGAGAGAACTTTTAGAAATGATCGTTGCGACAGATGCAGATACCGGTTATCTGCACGAAGGATTTCATGTGGATGATCCCCATCAGTTTACAAGAGAATGGTTCACCTGGCCAAATGCTTTGTTTGCAGAATATGTAGAGAAATGCGTGGATGAAAAGGTGATATAAAGTGTTATTTATTCATCAACTCTATGGTTTGGCTGCCTACAGTATGGAATTCATCCCCCGCTCTGGTTATTTAAGGTTGACATCTACTTCAAAAAAACATATACTTGTGAAGAAAGAAATTTGTTAAAATATAGAAGAAATACTTTATAGAGACAGGGAGATGAATTATGGCACTCAGTAAGAAGCCGACGACCGGCATGAAAGATATTTTACCTGAGGAGATGCAGATCCGCGATTATGTGATGGGTGTAATCAAAGAGACCTACGGTAAATTTGGCTTTACTTCCATTGAGACCCCTTGTGTAGAAAATATTGCGAACTTAAGCAGCAAGCAGGGTGGAGACAATGAAAAACTGATTTTTAAAATTTTAAAGAGAGGCGAGAAGTTGAACGTGGAAGCAGCTACCACTGAGGATGAGGTGGTGGACAGTGGATTAAGATACGATCTGACCGTTCCGCTTGTGAGATTTTATTCCAACAACGCAGCACAGCTGCCTTCTCCTTTTAAAGCACTGCAGATGGGCAACGTGTGGAGAGCCGACCGTCCGCAGAGAGGAAGATATCGTCAGTTCATGCAGTGTGATATCGATATTTTGGGCGAGCCTTCCAATTTGGCTGAGATCGAACTGATCCTTGCTACTACCACTACCCTTGGTAAACTGGGCTTCAAGGGCTTCCGGATTCGTATCAATGAAAGAAGAATCCTGAAAGCAATGGCGGCTTACAGCGGTTTCCCGGAAGAATCCTATGACAGTGTATTCATTACACTGGATAAGATGGACAAGATCGGTCTGGAAGGCGTAGAAGAAGAGCTTTTAAATAACGGTTTTGCCAAGGAGAGCGTAGATAAGTATCTGGAGCTGTTCAAGGGTCTGGAAGAGGCTGAAGATGGTGTGGCTTATCTGGCAAACGTACTGGAAGGCTTTTTAGAGTCAGATGTAGAGCAGAGCCTGCAGGAAATCATTGCCAGCGTAAAGGCTACCAGATCTTCTGATTTTGAAATCGTATTTGATGCTACCTTGGTAAGAGGTATGTCTTATTATACCGGAACTATTTTTGAGATTGCTATGCCTGAATTCGGCGGGAGCTGCGGCGGTGGCGGAAGATATGATAAGATGGTAGGTAAATTTACCGGTAAGGATGTTCCGGCCTGTGGATTTTCCATCGGATTTGAAAGAATCATTCTGCTGCTAATGGAGAGCGGATTTAAAGTACCTTCCCAGCCTGAAAAAATAGCTTATCTGATTGAAAAAGGGGTAAGCGGAGAGGCACTGTGCCAAGTGATCGCTGAGGCACAGGAAGCACGTAAGGACGGCACACGGGTGTTGGTAGCCCGTATGAATAAGAACAAGAAGTTCCAGAAGGAGCAGCTTGAAAAGGAAGGCTACACACAGTTTAAAGAATTCTATAAGGATCCGCTGAAGCAGTAAGCGGTAGGAAAGGAAGAATATATTATGGCTGAATCAATGAAAGGTCTGAAAAGGACGATGCGCTGCGGAGAATTGTCTGCTGCCAATGTGGGTGAAGTTGTTACCGTCATGGGCTGGGTGCAGAAGCAGCGTAACAAGGGTGGTATTATTTTCGTAGACCTGCGTGACAGAGAAGGTATCTTACAGGTGATTTTTGAAGAGAGCGACTGCGGTGCTGAGAATTTTGCAAAAGCAGAAAAGCTGCGCAGTGAGTTCGTTGTGGCTGTAGTAGGTCGTGTAGAGAAGCGTGCCGGTGCGGTAAATGAGAATCTGGCTACAGGTGAAATCGAAATCAGAGCAACCGAGCTTCGTATTTTATCGGAAGCAGAGACACCGCCTTTCCCTGTAGAGGCTGATATCAAGACAAAGGAAGAACTGCGCCTGAAATATCGTTATCTGGATCTGAGAAGACCGAATCTGCAGAAGAATCTGATGCTTAGAAGTAAGATTACCACAACCATCCGTTCCTTTATGAGCGAAAATGGTTTCCTGGAAATCGAGACTCCTATTTTGAATAAGTCTACCCCGGAAGGAGCAAGAGACTATCTGGTACCCAGCCGTGTGCATCCCGGTACCTTCTATGC
Source organism: Lachnospiraceae bacterium (assembly GCA_017620975.1). The sequence goes on from JAGAUD010000030.1 coordinate 65,794, forward strand.
GCTGCCGCAATCTCCTCAGATTTTCAAGCAGCTGTTGATGTGTTCCGGTTACGACCGTTATTTCCAGATTGCAAAGTGCTTCCGCGATGAAGATCTGCGTGCAGACAGACAGCCGGAATTTACCCAGGTAGACCTGGAGATGTCCTTCGTGGATGTGGATGATGTAATCGATGCTACCGAGAGAATGGTGCAGAGAGTATGTAAGGAAGCTATCGGACTGGATGTAGAGCTTCCCATCAAGCGTATGACCTGGCATGAGGCTATGAACCGTTTCGGTTCTGATAAACCGGATACCCGTTTCGGTCTGGAACTGGTAGATGTATCTGAAGTTGTGGCAGGTTGTGGTTTTGGTGTATTTACTTCTGCTCTGGAAAACGGCGGCAGCGTACGTGGTATCAATGTAAAAGGACAGGCTGAAATGCCTCGTAAGAAGATAGATGCACTGGTAGAGTTCGCTAAGGGCTATGGTGCTAAGGGACTGGCTTATCTGTCGGTGCAGAAGGACGGCAGCTACAAGTCTTCTTTTGCAAAATTCATGACTGAGGAGCAGCTGGCTGCGCTGGTAAGTGCTATGGGCGGTGAACCCGGAGACTTGCTTCTGTTTGCAGCTGATAAGAATAACATCGTATGGTCCGTACTGGGCGCTTTAAGATGTGAAGTAGCAAAGCAACTCGATTTGATCGACCAGAGCAAGTTCAACTTCCTGTGGATTACCGAGTTCCCTCTGCTTGAGTGGAGTGAAGAGGAAGATCGTTTCGTAGCAATGCACCATCCATTTACCATGCCTATGGACGAAGATCTGGAACTGCTTGATAGCGATCCCGGCAAGGTACGTGCGAAAGCTTATGATATCGTGTTAAATGGTGTAGAGCTTGGCGGCGGCAGTGTACGAATCTTCCAGAATGACGTACAGGAGAAGATGTTCGAGGTGCTTGGATTTACCAAGGAGCAGGCATATGACAGATTTGGTTTCCTGTTAAATGCATTTAAGTACGGTGTTCCCCCTCACGCAGGACTGGCTATCGGTCTGGACCGTTTCGTTATGCTTCTGGTGAAGGCTGAGAGTATCCGTGAGGTAATTGCGTTCCCGAAGGTTAAGGATGCGTCCTGTCTGATGACCAACGCTCCGGATGTGGTAGATCAAAAACAGCTTGATGAGTTGTATCTGGCTTGTAAGCCTGTGGAAGAGTAAGTAAAAGAATAATAAATATATGAAAAGATTATTGGTTTATCTGAAAAGTTACAAGAAAGAGACAGTGCTGGCACCGCTTTTTAAGCTGCTGGAAGCTTTCTTTGAATTGCTGGTACCCCTTGTCATGGCGAGCATCATCGACCATGGCATCGCGGACCGCGATTTTGGCTACATTGGCAAGATGGGACTGTGTCTGATCGGACTGGCTGTTATCGGTCTTGTCAGTTCCATCACCGCACAGTTCTTTGCAGCCAGAGCGGCCGTTGGCTTTGCCACTAAGGTGCGTCAGGCACTGTTTGATCATATCCAGGCGCTGAACTTTACCAATATTGATAAAGCTGGTACCTCTACGATGATTACAAGGATGACCAGTGACATTAATCAGGTGCAGTCCGGTGTGAACATGGTACTGCGCCTGTTCTTACGTTCACCGATCATTGTGTTTGGTGCCATGATCATGGCTTTTACCATCGATGTAAAGAGCGCGCTGGTGTTTGTTGTGGCGATTCCGCTGATGGCAATCGTGGTATTTGGTGTCATCTTATCTACCATTCCTATGTACCGCAAGGTGCAGGCTGCTCTGGATAAAGTACTTGGCATTACCCGTGAGAATCTGACCGGTGTGAGAGTCATCCGTGCATTCCATCAAGAGGAAGAAGAGGAAGAGCGTTTTCGCGAAAATAATGAGGCGTTGGCTTCACTACAGATGTTCGTAGGGAAAATCAGTGCCTGCATGAATCCTGTGACTTACGTGATTGTAAATGGTGCTGTCATTGCTCTGATCTATGTGGGTGCGATTCAGGTTAATGTGGGTAATCTGAGCCGGGGTGAAGTGGTTGCCATTATTAACTACATGAACCAGATTCTGGTGGAGCTGGTGAAACTGGCAAATCTGATTATTACCATAACCAAGGCGCTGGCATGTGCTGATCGGGTGGCAGCAGTGTTTGAGCTGGAAGAGGAAAGTGAAGTTGCAGGTCGGATAGGTATGGCTAAAGTTTCCGCCCCGTTCCTTGTATTTGAACATGTATCTCTGACGTATCAGGGCGCCGGTGACAAGACGCTGCAGGATATGAACTTTACCGTTAATAAAGGTGATACAGTAGGTGTCATTGGTGGTACCGGTTCCGGTAAAACTTCTCTGGTGAATCTGATTCCCGGCTTTTATCCTGCCACAGAGGGCGTGATTCGTTTGGAAGGAAGAGATATTTCCACTATTCCTCAGGAGGAGCTGCGCGGCAGAATCGGTGTGGTACCTCAGAAAGCAGTGCTTTTCAAGGGAACCATCAGAAGCAATCTGTTGTGGGGCAGACCGGAGGCAACTGATGAGGAACTGTGGGAAGCCATTGACATTGCCCAGGCAAGAGAAGTGGTGGAAGGCAAAGAAGGCAGGTTGGATGCCACGGTAGCACAGAACGGTAAGAATTTTTCAGGAGGTCAGAAACAGCGTTTGACGATTGCAAGAGCGCTGGTGCGCAAACCTGATATTTTAATCCTGGATGACAGCGCTTCTGCACTGGACTACGCAACAGATGCGAAGCTTCGTATGGCTTTACGTAAGATAGAGAATACTACCACAACCTTTATTGTGTCTCAGAGGGCATCTTCCATTATGCACGCGGATCAGATTATTGTACTGGATGATGGTGAGATTGCAGGTCTTGGTACCCATGAGGAATTACTGGCAAATTGTGAAGTATATCAGGAAATCTATTATTCTCAGTATCCGGAGAAGAAGGGAATGCAGGACAAGGCAGCAGGAGGACAGCCTTCTGGCAGTCAGCTTTCCGGGAAAGGAGGCAGTCAGTCATGAAACAAAAAGATACTATTTTAAAAGTGCTGCGTTACATACGCAAGTATCAGTTTCAGGTAATTCTTTCTTTAGCACTGGCTGCGCTGACGGTAGCGCTTACTCTCTATATACCGATTCTTACCGGTGATGCTGTGGATTTGATCGTGGACAAAGGTCTGGTGGATATGGCGGGAATCTTTTTCATTATGAAAAAGATTGCAATTGTAATGGTGATTACAGCGGTGGGGCAGTGGGTTATGAATACCTGTAATAACTACATTACTTATCATGTGGTAAAGGATATCAGAGAGGATGCTTTTCATAAGCTGGAGCGTCTGCCCTTAAAATATTTGGATTCCAAAGCTTACGGCGATATTGTGAGCCGTGTCATTTCCGACGTAGATACTTTTGCAGACGGACTGCTGATGGGATTTACCCAGCTGTTTACCGGCGTCATTACCATCCTTGGTACTTTGGGATTCATGCTGGTGACTAATGTGCCCATTACCCTGGTGGTAGTGTGTATCACTCCGGTTTCTTTCCTAGTGGCCAAATTCATTGCAACCAGAACTTACAGCATGTTTAAACTGCAATCTGAAACAAGAGGAGAGCAGACTTCTTTGATTGAAGAAATGATTGGTAATCAGAAGATTGTAAAGATTTTCTCGCAGGAAAAAGCAGTGAAAGAGCAGTTTGCGGAGATTAACGGCAGATTGGAGAAATGCTCTTTGAAAGCAATTTTCTTTTCTTCCATTACCAATCCGGCAACTCGTTTTGTCAACAGTTTGGTGTATGCAGGTGTAGGAATCTTTGGCGCATTTATTGCAATCAAAGGCGGTATCAGTGTAGGACGGCTGTCTTGTTTCTTAAGCTATGCCAACCAGTATACCAAGCCATTTAACGAGATATCGGGAGTAGTGACCGAGCTTCAGAATGCCATTGTGTGTGCATCACGCATTTTTGAATTGATAGGGGAAGAACCTCAGGTGCCTGATAAAACAGATGCAAAGGTACTTACAAATGCAGAAGGCAATGTAGAGCTTGAAAGCGTTCATTTCCGGTATGTACCGGAGAAAAAGCTGATTCAGGACTTCAATCTGACAGTAAAGCCCGGGCAGAGAGTGGCTATCGTAGGTCCTACGGGCTGCGGTAAAACCACAGTCATCAATCTGCTCATGCGGTTTTATGATGTGGACAGCGGTTCTATCAGGGTGGACGGAACTGATATCAGGGATATTACAAGAGGAAGCCTCCGCACCAGCTATGGCATGGTGCTTCAGGATACGTGGCTGCGTACAGGTACCATTCGAGATAATATCCGGATGGGCAAGCCTCAGGCAAGTGAGGATGAGGTGATTGCAGCTGCTAAAGCAGCCCATGCTCACAGCTTTATCAAACGACTGCCTCAGGGGTATGATACTGTGATTGCGGAGGATGGCGGCGGTCTGTCACAGGGTCAAAAGCAGCTATTATGTATTGCAAGAGTCATGCTTTGCCTGCCGCCGATGTTGATATTGGATGAGGCAACATCTTCTATTGATACACGTACGGAAATCAGGATTCAGAAAGCATTTTCCGGAATGATGGAAGGGCGCACCAGCTTTATTGTGGCCCACAGGTTGTCTACCATTCGTGAGGCTGATATTATCCTGGTGATGAAAGATGGTAATATTATCGAACAGGGAGATCATGAGACGCTCCTTGAAGAGGGTGGGTTCTATGCCCAGCTTTACAATAGCCAGTTTGCGGGCTAACGTTATCTTTATATCGCAAATTATTTTTCAAGAATAAGCCGGACGAAAGCGGCAAGTAATGTAAAAAGAATGAGTAAAATGAAACCGAGCCATAGCGGACAAATGCTATAGCTCGATTTTTTATATATTATGTAACAAGTTATAAATGTCTAAAAATTAATTAATTGACAAATGGGCAATAGTATGATAGTGTTATGTCAGGGTAAAATAGTTAGCAGCCGATAGGTAGAGGTAATGCCATGAATCAGAATGCAGAGAAGAGTGATGAGAAAGACCGGGATAAGGTACGGTTGCGAGGAATGTACCGGATATGCAGGGAAATTTTCGGAACAGATGATGTAGAAGAACTGAAGGAGATTGCGCGCAAGGCCAGACTTTATGACGAGCAGAATATTAAAGGCAGACCTCAGAATGTGCGGAATGCGGGCAGAAAGACCCGGTTTGGGGAGGAAGAGATTGCCGGAATCCTTCAAATGGACAGGGAAGGCCGGAAGGTTACGGAGATTGCAGAGATAATGGGTACCAGCCGTCAGACAATTTATAAATATCTGGAAAATGAGAAGCGTCTGAAAGAGGATGCGAATGTGACCATGCGGATGAAGTATATGTATAATGATGTATTGTGTACTGTCATTGATGTGGATTTTCTGCACCAGAAGATTTATATCGACAATCGCGTGAATGTGCCTGTTTTCAGGGCATTTGGCGTGATTGAGCATCCTACCTGGGAAGATTTTGAATATTTTCTGGAAAGCAGATGTTTCCCAAGAAGCCGAGCAGGTCTGAAGCGGCTGTTGAAAGAATTGGGGATTGCATATTATGATCCACTACTGATTATAGAGAAGACACAGGGGAGAATGGCAGAGGACCATCACTGGATTGAGATTATCCATAAAGAAGATATTATTTGATTGGAATAAAGTTTTTGCAATAGTGAAAAATGAAAGAGAGGAGGTCAGTTTTATGCAGGAAATCCGGCTGAAGGAAGAAGAGAGGGCTTTCTGTGAAGGAAAGACTTCCAAAGGAAATCAGTGGAAATGGAAACAGGGAGATTACTGGTATAAAGCAGACTATATGGGATATGAAAGCTTTTCGGAAGTATTGGTATCCGGGCTTCTTAAGTATACTAATGTGGAGCAGTATGTACATTATGATCTTTGCAGAATTCGGCAGGAACAGACAGTGATAGGCTGTCGCAGTCGTAATTTTCTGGAGGAAGGAGAAAATCTGATAACATTAGACCGGCTTTTTCGTATGTACCTTGGATGCAGCATTGTTGATCGCTTGGCCAAAATTGAAGGGACTCGGAATCGTGTAGAATATGTGGCGGAGAATGTGGCAGAGATTACAGGGCTTGAGAACTTTGGAAAATATCTGACTATGCTCCTGGAAATTGATGCTTTCTTCCTGAATGAAGACAGGCACATGAATAACATTGCAGTAATTTTTCATGGGGAGAGCAGAAAATACAGGCTTTGCCCTGTATTTGATAATGGCTTGGCGCTTTTTGCGGATACTACGGTGGATTTCCCGGTAACGAAACAGGCGGCAGATGTGGAAAAGTATATTAAAAAGTATATTAAAAAGATTCAGGCAAAGCCATTTGCACGGGATTTTGAAGAGCAGGCAGATGCTGCCGAGCAGATTTACGGAAGACAATGGGAGATGGGTTTTACTATGAAAGAGATCGAGATGCTGTTGAGAGAGTGCGCAGAAGGGTACGATGAAGTCATCGTGGAACGTGTTCGTGGTATTATGAGATATCAGATGAGGAAGTATGGGAAGCTGGTATGATTGGCATGTAACTACCATTCAGCCATTGCTGCAGCAGATAAAAAGAGGATAACTGAATGGTAACTTGTAAAGTCGTGTCCAATGGTTGTGTAAAGAGCCAAAATATAGTATAATAAATGAGCCAGCCATCAACAGAGGTGAATATGGCTAAAGTTTATTTGGTTGACAGTGAGAATATTGGTGCCAGCTGGTCGCAGCTTCTGGTCTCCATGTCCAAAGAGGACAGAATGTACGTTTTCTATACAGACAAGAGTCCTTATATCAGTTATGAAAATTTGCTGCAGGTAATTGCGCATTGTGAGATTCCTGTTTTCCTCAAATGCTATGAAGGAAAGAATGCATTGGATTTTCAGCTGGTTTCAGAGCTGGGTTTCAAACTGTGTCAGGATCCTACAGCTGAATTTATTATTGTTTCGGATGATTATGGATATGATGCAGCGGTAAGATACTGGTCTGAGAGAAAGTACAATGTGCGGCGTATCGGTAAGAAGTATTGCCGTCCGATACTTCCTAAGAAGGATAATGCAGCAGTGCAATCGGAAGTGAGGGCTATACGGGCTGAAGAGCTGAAAGAGAAAACAGTACACAAAGCGGGGAAAACTTTGCATCCGGAAATAATACAGCCTGTAGAGGAGGTTTCTGCAGCAGAAGAACCACGGGTAATAGAGGTAGTACCTGCCCGGGAAAACGATCATCTTGAGGATAACGAATCGAGCACAAAGGCTATCCCTTATTTGGAAGAAGTTATGAATGCACCTGTAGTATCGGAGGAACGAAACGTACAGATGATATCCGAAGAACAGGATACGGAGCAGGTTTCAGAGAAAGGGGAGCAGAAGACGGAGGAGCAATCTTCTGTGGAACAGCAGATCGAGCTGCCTTTTATAGAAGAGCAAGTACAGAAGCAGATCGTAGCGGCTCAGGTGGCTGAAGAGGCTCAGTCGGTTGCAGAGGAGCAGTCAAGTCAGGAGACACCACAGAAATCACAGAAAGACAATCAAACGCAGAAACGGTCAAGGGACCGCAGAAAGAAGCACAAAAAGGAAGCAGCAAAGGAACCCGATAAAGCAACGGGAACAGCGGCAGAAGAAGACATGCCTGAAGAAACTCCCACTGTTGAAGAACAGGAAGGTGCAGTGAAACAACAGGAGACCGAACAGGAAGAAGTGGAAGCAGCAATAGTCGAACAGAATCAGGCCGAACAGCCGGAAAACGAAGAGTATAAACTGGATTTACAGATCCTGGATATGGTAAAGCGTTGTGGCAGTCCTGAGCCTGAGAAAGATGCAAGATGCGTAAAAGAACTGTTTTGCACTCTTTCCATGAGTAATCTGACGAGTGTAAATAATGCTTTAACAAGTATTATCGGTAATGAACTGGGCAATGGCATTTACCGGGAATTGAAAGAGCATCAGGAATGCAGAGAGCATCTGGATGCACTTTATTGCCCCGCTGTGAAAAACAGATTTATCCATTATGTACAGATTGTGCTGGACAGAAGCAAACTGGAAGGCATAACAGCAGAAGAACTCGGAAATTTTCTGCTTCATATTCCCAGGAAGAATCTGAATTCCATCCGCTCCGCCATGATGAAAGAATTTGGTCATGATCTGGGTGCGGAAATTTACACAGTGTTTAAGGCACATATTAAAGTATTGAACAAAATTTAAGAAGAAGTGGCTGGCAACGGTTGCAAGGAGCTGTCCGTACTGAAGGAATCTTTATATTGGTACGGAAGCTCTTTTGTTTTACTCAGGAGGGATTGCCTTGGCAGAAGTAAATCTTGATGTGATTATTGAAGCTTTTGGAAATGATTTAGAAAAAGTGGTTCAGGGAGTCCTGGAATGAAAAATGAGGAATTGTAGAAAAAATTAAAAAAATTCAAAATAGATGTTGACAAAAGTCGAAAAGGGTGATATACTCACATTCGTTGTCCGGTAAGACAGCTGATTCACTCCTAAAACTTAAAAAAAGTTGAAAGAAAATGAAAAAAGTTGTTGACAAATAAAAAGAAATGTGGTAACTTATAGAAGTTGTCGCTGAGAGATAAAAACCTGAGACAACAAAGTACCTTGACAAATAAACAGTAATGCAACCCTGAAGATTCCAAGAGAATAAATTGTTTGAATAATTCGAACAACTCTGGATTTGTTCAGAGAGATGCGAATAATCGTATCAAGAACAAGTGATAAATGGAAGCCTGGCTGGAAAGCCGAGCGGAAAGGAATCACAAC
>JAGAUD010000031.1 GCA_017620975.1 Lachnospiraceae bacterium
CACAGAAAGATAGCTGTGTTGCTGCAAAGAACAGTCGGTATGAGAAGCCGAAGAAAGAAGATTCAGGAGTCCGGCAGGATGCAGGAATTTATATGTGTAACAGGAATGATACTGAAGCAGATGCCTATAGGTGAATACGACAGACGCATCTGCCTCCTTACAAAGGAAAGAGGGAAAATATCAGCATTTGCCAGAGGAGCCAGAAAGCCCGGCAGCAAGATGGCAGCAGGTACTAACCCTTTTTCCTTTGGTACTTTCAAGCTTTATGAAGGTAAGAACTCTTATACGGTAGCGGAAGCGGACATTCAGAATTATTTTGAAGAACTGAGGACAGATTACATCGGTGCCTGCTATGGAATGTATTTTGCAGAAGTTGCAGATTATTACACCAGAGAGAATAACGATGAGAGAGAGATGATGAAGCTTCTCTACCAGTCCTTGCGTGCACTGTGTGCACCGTCCCTGCCCGACCGATTGATCAAATGTATTTATGAAATCAAGGCGATTGCCATTAACGGAGAATTCCCCGGACTGCCGAATGACCGTATGGTGACAGAGGTGGCTGCATACACGGTAGAATACATAGTGGCAAGCTCTGTGGAAAAATTGTATACATTTACCGTGACAGAACCGATTTTGATAGAATTGGAATCACTTTCAGAGCTTTATCGAACCCATTTTATGGAGAAAGAGTTCAAAAGTCTTGAAATATTGAAAACTCTCTGTTGAAAAATACAGAAAGATTTGATACACTACCTAAAGGGCGATTTTTAAACGCACATCATTAAAAGGAGCGAATAGTATGCGTGGAAGAAGAAAAGCAGGAGCCATCCTGTGCAGTATTCTGTGCCTGGCGATGCTGCTTTTGGGCGGCTGTGGTCAGACAGAAGTGCCGGACACCTTATCCGTTCCGGCCATATCTGTTACGAATAAAGGGAAAGTAACCGCCTATCTGATAGAAGATTTTGACAAGGACTATTATGACCTTGCCGAACTGCAGGCTCTTGTCACTGAGGAACTGGCAGAATTCAACAGCAGTCATAAGACCGCTGAAGGACAGGATACGGTGAAGATGATATCTCTTACCGAGGCAACAGATGGCAGCCAGACGGTGAAGCTGGTACTCGAGTTCCGGAATATTGCATCCTATACAGAATATACCGGCATGGAACTGTTTTACGGGACAGTAACACAAGCCTATGAAGCAGGATGTGATCTGGATAAAGAACTTACCTCTGTGAAAGATGGCTCGACCATTGATAAAATGGGCATCTATGAGCATGGAAACAAGAACATACTCATAGCCCGGGAAAAGGTTCGCATTTACGGACCCGGTAAGGCACTGTATATCAGTACCGGAGCGGCATTAAATGATGACGGAAGTGTAGATCCTTCCGATACAGAAGATAGTACCTATATTATTATGAAATAAGAGGAGCAGGATTATGGAAAAAACAATGGAAAAAATTGTAGCACTGGCTAAAGCAAGAGGATTCGTTTATCCCGGATCAGAGATTTACGGCGGACTTGCCAATACCTGGGATTACGGTAACCTGGGCGTGGAACTGAAGAACAATGTCAAGAAAGCATGGTGGCAGAAGTTTGTTCAAGAGAATCCCTACAACGTAGGTGTGGACTGTGCGATTCTGATGAATCCCCAGACATGGGTAGCCAGCGGACATTTGGGCGGTTTCTCCGATCCTTTAATGGATTGTAAAGAATGTCACGAGAGATTCCGTGCAGATAAGCTGATTGAAGATTACTGTGCAGAGAACGGCATTGAACTCACTGAGAGCGTAGATGCATGGAGCCAGGAGCAGATGAAGAATTTTGTGGAAGAGCACAACATTCCCTGCCCTACCTGTGGAAAACATAACTTTACCGATATCCGTCAGTTCAACCTGATGTTCAAGACCTTCCAGGGTGTAACAGAGGATGCTAAGAATACTGTATACTTAAGACCTGAGACTGCTCAGGGTATCTTTGTCAACTTTAAGAATGTACAGAGAACCTCACGTAAGAAAGTTCCTTTCGGTATCGGTCAGATCGGTAAATCTTTCCGTAACGAGATCACTCCCGGTAACTTTACTTTCCGTACCAGAGAGTTTGAGCAGATGGAACTGGAGTTCTTCTGTGCACCGGGTACTGACCTTGACTGGTTCCATTACTGGAGAGCGTTCTGCCGTGACTGGCTTCTGGCTCTTGGCATGAAAGAGGATGAAATCCGTCTGCGTGACCATAGTCCTGAAGAGCTGTGCTTCTATAGTAAGGGTACTACCGATATCGAGTTCCTGTTCCCGTTTGGATGGGGCGAACTGTGGGGTATCGCTGACAGAACCGATTACGACCTGACCCAGCATCAGAATGTATCCGGTGAGGATATGTCTTACTTTGATGATGAGAAGAAGGAGAAGTACATCCCTTATGTAGTTGAGCCTTCTCTTGGTGCTGATCGTGTAGTTCTGGCATTCCTGTGTGCAGCTTATGATGAAGAGGAGCTGGAAGGCGGCGATATGCGTACTGTTCTGCGTTTCCATCCTGCACTGGCACCTGTTAAGATCGGTGTGCTTCCTCTGTCCAAGAAGCTGAACGAGGGTGCTGAGAAGATTTATGCACAGCTGAGCAAGAAGTACAATTGCGAATTTGACGACAGAGGAAATATCGGTAAGAGATATCGTCGTCAGGATGAAATCGGTACTCCTTTCTGCATTACTTACGATTTTGAATCTGAGACTGATGGCTGTGTAACCGTACGTTTCCGTGACTCCATGGAACAGGAGCGTGTAGCTATCGCTGATCTGGATGCTTATTTTGCAGATAAATTTACATTCTAATGGTTTTGGCAGACCTTAAGTCTGTGCTGATATATGGGCTGCCCGGCTACGTGCCGGCAGCCTGTTTACCGTAAAGTATATTTTTGGAGGAAGACAACCATGAAAGCATATGGTGTAAATGAATTACGAAGAATGTACCTTGACTTCTTCGAGAGCAAGGGTCATTTAAAAATGAAGAGCTTTTCCCTGGTGCCCCACAATGATAACAGTTTGCTGATCATCAATTCCGGTATGGCACCTCTTAAGCCTTATTTTACAGGACAGGAGATTCCGCCCAGACGCAGAGTGACTACTTGTCAGAAATGTGTACGTACCGGTGATATCGAGAACGTAGGTAAGACTGCAAGACATCTGACCTTCTTTGAGATGCTGGGTAACTTCTCTTTCGGTGATTACTTCAAACACGAAGCAATCGCGTGGAGCTGGGAGTTCCTGACTCAGGTAGTAGGTATGGATCCTGAGAGACTGTATCCTTCTATTTACTGTGAGGATGATGAGGCATACGATATCTGGACGAAGGAAATCGGTGTTCCCGGTGAGAAGATCACCCGTTTCTATCGTGATGCTGACGGCAAGTGCGATAATTTCTGGGAGCATGGCGCAGGTCCCTGCGGTCCCTGTTCTGAAATCTACTATGACAGAGGCATCAAATATGGCTGTGGCAAGCCTGACTGTAAAGTAGGATGTGACTGCGACCGTTTCATGGAAGTATGGAATAACGTATTTACCCAGTTTGACAATGACGGTCACGGCAATTATACTGAGCTGCTTCAGAAGAATATCGATACCGGTATGGGTCTGGAGCGTCTGGCAGTAGTAGTACAGGATGTAAATTCTGTATTTGACGTAGATACCATGAAAGCAATCCGCGACCGTATCTGTGAAATTGCAGGTGTGACCTACCAGACAGATGATGCCAAGGATGTATCTATCCGTCTGATTACCGACCATATCCGTTCTTCAACCTTTATGATCAGTGACGGTATCATGCCTTCCAACGAAGGAAGGGGCTACGTGCTTCGTCGACTGATCCGTCGTGCTGCAAGACACGGCAGACTTCTCGGCATTGACGGCAAGTTCCTGGCTAACTTGAGCCAGACTGTTATTGACGAGTGTAAGGACGGTTATCCGGAGCTGGATGAGAAGAAAGCATTTATCCTGAATGTACTGACTCAGGAAGAAGATAAATTTGATAAGACCATCGACCAGGGCTTGAGCATCTTAAGCGACATGGAAGAGGAAATGAAAGCAAACGGAGTGACCGAGCTTTCCGGTGAGAATGCGTTCAAGCTATATGATACTTACGGATTCCCTACCGACCTGACAGAAGAGATTCTGGCTGAGAAAGGCTTTACCATTGACCACGCCGGCTTCGCAGTATGTATGCAGGAGCAGAAGGACAAGGCTCGTAAAGCTCGTAAAGTAACCAACTACATGGGAGCAGATGTGACTGTATATGAGTCTATTGATCCTTCCGTTACCACAGAATTTGTAGGTTATGACAGATTGACCCATGAGTCCAAGGTGACTGTACTGACAACCGAGACTGAGCTGGTAGATGCTCTGACAGACGGCGAAGTAGGTACCATTATCGTAGAAGAGACTCCTTTCTATGCTACCATGGGTGGTCAGGTTGGAGATATCGGTGTGATCACTACTGCTGAGGGCAGCTTTGAAGTAAAAGATACCATCAAGCTGTTAGGCGGTAAAGTAGGCCATATCGGTGTTGTGACCAAAGGTATGATTAAGACCGGTGATGTAGTTACTTTGACAGTAGATGCTGTAAGAAGAGCAGATACCTGTAAGAACCACAGTGCGACTCACTTGCTTCAGAAGGCTCTCCGTGAAGTGCTGGGCACACATGTAGAGCAGGCCGGTTCTTATGTAGATGGCGAGAGACTGAGATTCGACTTCAGCCACTTTGCAGCTATGACTCCTGATGAAATCAGTAAGGTAGAAGCTATTGTCAATGCCAAGATTGCAGAAAGTCTTCCTGTTGTAACCAACATTATGAGCATTGAAGATGCAAAGAAGACAGGTGCTATGGCACTGTTTGGAGAAAAATACAGTGAGAAGGTTCGTGTCGTAAGCATGGGCGATTTTTCCACTGAACTGTGTGGTGGTACCCACGTAGCCAATACCGGCGTGATCACTGCATTTAAGATTCTTTCCGAGAATGGTGTTGCTGCCGGTGTGAGAAGAATCGAAGCATTGACCGGTAACGGTGTGTTCGCATATTATCGCGGTCTGGAGCAGACCCTTGCTGCAGCAGCTAAGGTAATGAAGACAACTCCTGCATCTTTAGTAGAGAGATGTGAGCATGTTCAGGCTGAGCTGAAGGCTCTGAATTCTGAGATCGAATCCTTGAAGAGCAAAGCTGCCAAGGATGCGCTTGGAGATGTTATGAACCGGGTAACAGAAGTGAAGGGAATCAAGCTTCTGGCTACCAGTGTAGATGGTGTAGATATGAACGGTCTGCGCGACCTGGGCGATCAGCTTAAGAGTAAGCTGGGCGAAGGTGTCGTAGTGCTTCTGTCCAACCAGGACGGCAAGGTAAATATGGTGGCTATGGCTACTGACGCAGCTGTAAAAGCAGGTGCCCATGCAGGTAACCTGATCAAAGGAATCGCTGCACTTGTAGGCGGTGGCGGCGGTGGTCGTCCTAACATGGCTCAGGCCGGCGGTAAGAATCCGGCTGGTATTCCTGAGGCACTTGGTAAAGTGGCTGAGACCTTAGAGGGACAGTTGAAATAATGGCTGAACTACAACCTAAAAATATTAAAAGACTGTGAAATTTTTGTGCCGGCATTTCATGCCGGCTCTTTTTGTGTTATACTTTAAAGCTGATAAGTGAAAGGAAGGAAGAGTATAAATGAGTGCTTTCGTTACCTTTGAAAATGTGAAGAAGGTATATAAAACAGGTGAGATGGAGATATCAGCTCTGCACGATGTGAATTTTGAGATAGAGAAGGGTGAGTTCTGTGTGATCGTAGGTGCATCCGGTGCGGGCAAGACTACGATACTGAATATTCTGGGAGGAATGGATACCTTAAGCAGCGGAAAGGTGTGGTTGGATGGGCAGGAGATATCTGCCTATGACAATCGCCGGCTGACCACCTATAGAAGGTATGATATTGGATTTGTATTCCAGTTTTATAATCTGGTTCAGAATCTGACGGCTCTGGAGAATGTGGAGCTGGCAGCCCAAATCTGTAAGGAGCCGTTAGATGCAGCGCAGGTTCTTAGAGAAGTGGGTCTGGGAGCACGCCTTGGGAACTTCCCCGCACAGTTGTCCGGTGGGGAGCAGCAGAGAGTTGCCATTGCGAGAGCTTTGGCGAAGAATCCTAAGATTCTTTTATGTGATGAGCCTACAGGTGCGCTTGACTATAATACCGGTAAGGCGGTTCTGAAGCTTTTGCAGGATACCTGCAGGCAGAAAGGCAAGACGGTCATCGTTATAACTCATAACTCTGCACTGACAGCAATGGCGGATCGTGTGATTACGGTAAAGAGCGGTACCGTGGTAAATATGGTGAAGAATGAAAATATTGTGGATATTGCGGATCTGGAGTGGTAAGTGCGAAAAGACTTTCCGGAATGGAGGAAGATAGATGTCTACTATGTGGAAGTCTACATTCAGGGAGATAAGGCAGAGTTTTGGGCGTTTCTTTGCCATCATGGCGATCGTGGCGCTGGGAGTGAGCCTGTTTGCGGGACTGAAAGTTACAAGAGCATGTATGGTGAAGACCACCGGAGATTATCTGACAGAAAAGGATTTTTATGATTATCGGATTCTGTCTACGGTAGGGTACGATGAACAGGATGTAGAAGCTATGCGAAAGCAGGAAGGGGTCCGGGCAGCAGAAGGTACGGTGGCTTTAGACATTCTCTGTACTTTGCAAAAAGGAAATGAAATGGTTTTAAAGATGTACAGTCTGCCTCAGGAAGTCAATAAGCTGGAACTGAAGGCAGGAAGACTGCCCGGCAGTGCAGATGAGTGCGTGGCGGATAGCTCATTGTGCTCGAAGGAGGATATCGGTAAAAAGATAGTTCTGGCAGAGAGCAATGAGGTGGCGGACCTGGAGAATTTTGCATATACAGAGTATACGATTGTAGGAATCGTTCAGTCTCCTTTATACATACAATATGAGCGCGGCAATACTTCTCTGGGAAGTGGCCGGTTGAGTGGTTTTGCGTATATTCCTATGGATGGCTTTGCGATAGATTATTTTACGGAAGTTTATGTGAAATTTGACAAGGACTTTGAGATGTACAGCGATGAGTATACGGCGTACATGGATGAAAAAGAGGAAGCCTGGGAAGAATTGGCGGCAGCACTTGCCGGAGAAAGATATGATCGTGTAAAAGCTGATGCTGAGAAAGAACTGGCAGATGCGGAAGAAGAACTTGCAGAAGGGAAGGCGGAAGGCGAGCAGGAGCTTTCGGATGCATGGCAGGAATTGGAGGATGCCAGGCTGGAGATCGAAGATGGGGAAGCACAGCTTGCAGACGGAGAAAAAGAGCTTGCCGATGCTCTAAAGACACTGGAAAAGAAAGAAAAAGAGCTTGCCGATGCAGAAAGTACGATTGCCGCAGAAGAAATGAAGCTTACAGACGGTGAGGCAGAACTGGAACGGAATCTGGCACTGTGGCAGGAGCAAAAGAATAACCTGACCAGCGGAAAAAGTGAACTTTCAGCAGGGCAGGCACAGCTGACAGGTGAGTCTGCAGTGATTACCCGGTCTGAGGCTCAGCTGACAGCAGCCGAGACTCAGCTTGCTGAGCAAGAGCAGGAACTGAAAGCCCGGGAAACAACATTAAATGCCAAGGAAGTACAGCTTTTGGCCTTACAGTCGATTGCGGTGACAGAAGAATTGAAAAGCCAGGTGGAGCAGGGATTGGCTGAAATTGCGGGGTATCGGTCTCAGATTGCAGATGGCTGGAATCAGATCAATGAAGCGAAAGCCCGGATTACAGAGGGAAAGGCTGCACTGGAAAGCGGTAAAGCAACGGTCAATGATTACCGGAATCAGCTGAACGAAGGAAACGCCCGGATCGCGCTGGGTGAAGAGGAACTTAACAAGTCTTACAAACAGCTTCTGGAAGCGCAGATTCAGCTGGCAGAGGGCAAAGTACAGCTTTTGGACGCCAAAGCTCAGCTTGCTGATGGACGCAGCCAGATTAATAAGGGCTGGCAGGATCTGAAAGAAGGGCAGGAGGAGCTTGCAGATGCCCGCAAGGAATTAGAAGACGGTAAACTGAAATATGAAGATGGTCTTGCAGAATACGAAGACGGAATGAAAGAATACGAGGAAGAGATTGCAGATGCCGAGAAGCAGATTGCAGATGCAAAAAAGAAACTGGCTGAGATGGAGAATCCGGACAGCTATGTATTGGGAAGGAAGACCAATGTGGGCTATGTCTGTTTTGAAAATGATTCCGGGATCGTGGACGGTATTGCTGATGTTTTCCCAATCTTCTTCTTTGCAGTGGCAGCGCTGGTATGTATTACCACTATGAACCGTATGGTAGAGGAACAGCGGACTCAGATCGGAGTATTGAAAGCACTGGGGTACAGTCAGGCATCTATTATGTGTAAGTATCTGTTTTATTCCGGCACTGCGGCCGCGTCAGGCTGCATTTTAGGATACCTTTTGGGAATCTGGCTGTTCCCTCTGGTCATTTGGTACGCATATGGTATCATGTATAAAGTGGATTCCCTGAAATTTGTGTTTGACGGAAAATTGGCTGCAGTTTCCCTGGCAGTATCCATGCTTTGTTCTATAGGTACTACATGGCTTAGCTGCCGCTATGAATTGTCGGAGGTGGCAGCCCAGCTGATGCGCCCTAAGGCTCCTAAAGCAGGACAGAGGGTACTTTTGGAGCGAGTGCCGTTTATCTGGAAACGATTGAAGTTCCTTTACAAAGTTTCATACCGCAATATTTTCCGATATAAGAAGCGATTCTTTATGATGGTAGTCGGTATCAGCGGATGTACAGCACTTCTGGTAACAGGATTTGGAATAAAGGACTCGGTTGGTCATGTGGCGGATCACCAGTATGGCAGGATTCAGATATATGATGCAAGTGCGACGTTTTCAAATGTACTTACCGATGAGAGCTATCGGGAATTAGATGAGGCATTGGAAGAAAAAAGCATCGGTTACACAGTAGTCATGGAGACTACGATGGATCTTATCGTCAACGGGCAAAACAAATCCCTTTACCTGGTGGCAGCAGACGAGAACGAAGATATATCTCCTTATTTAAGTTTGCACACAGAAGATGGGGAAGCTGTTTCCTATCCCGAATTGGGAAAGTGTGTTATTTCTCAGAATATGGCAAAGCAGTATGATGTTGAACCGGGAGATCGTATTACTCTGCGTGATGAAAATATGAGAGAAATGGAGCTGGAAGTCAGTGGATTTAATGTAAATTATATTTCTAACTATGTGTACATTTCCACCCGGACTTACGAACAGTTGATGGGAGAATCGGCTTCCTGTAAAACAGTATATATAAATCTGGAAGAAGATGTAGATGCCCACAGGTTGTCTGCTTCTCTGATGAAAATAGAGGGTGTAGCTTCGGTGACGATAAATGCAGATATGCTGGATCGATTTGGCAGCATGCTGGGAAGTATGGATATGATTATTCTTGTAATCATTCTCTGTGCGGCAGGACTGGCGTTTATCGTACTATATAACCTGACCAATATCAATATTACAGAGCGTATCAGGGAAATTGCTACGATTAAGGTACTTGGATTTTATAAGAATGAAACAGCCTCTTATGTATTCCGTGAAAACGTGGTTTTGACCTTTATTGGAGCGCTGGTGGGACTTGTGCTTGGAAAATACTTTCACCGCTTTGTTATGGCAGCGATAAAGATTGATATGGTATGTTTTGATGTGAATATTGCACCGATCAGTTATTTGTATAGCTTGATGATGACATTAGCATTTTCATGGTTTGTGAACCGGTTCATGGGAAAGAAACTGGAGCGGATCAGCATGACAGAATCCCTGAAATCAGTGGATTAAGATACAGATTTGTGGTATGATGGAGAAAACCGCACAGGCATCAGAATTGGTTTGGTGCAGTGCCATATTTCCTAAAGTGATTAGAATAATAGAGGGAGGACGAAAGTATGAGTAATTTTTGGAAGAGAACAGGGTGGTTTGGGCTGGCTGTGACAGCTTTGATCACCAGCCTTGGTTTGCAGATTTTGATGGGGGTCATTGCCATGTTGCCGGCATCGATTATGGCTGGTGTGGAAGCCGGGATGCAGGGAATTACGGACATGGCTGAAATAGAAGCGCTGATTATGGAGAAATCAGCTGTGACAGTTTCCTGGGGGGTCCTGTTTTACCATATTATCTCGCTGCCGTTGTTTGGATTGTGGTATTATTTCGGCTGTGGAAAGCCTAAGGCTGGGAATCCCATCAAGGTATTAAGGGTCAGAGGCTTTGCAGCAGCATTTGTAGCAGGTTTTGGGCTTTGTCTGGTGGCTAACGGTATCGCTATGGTGCTGCAATATCTGACACCGGCGTTGTTTGAACAGTATATGCAGCTGATGGAGACAGCCGGAATGGGGGAGAATCCCGTTACAATTATTGCAGCTGTGCTTCTGGCACCTATCGGGGAGGAACTTCTTTGCCGTGGAATTATCATGCACTATGGAAAGAAAATGGCAGCAGGTATCGGCAGTGAGAAGGTATCCTTTTGGATTGCCAATGTGCTTCAGGCACTTTTGTTCGGTATCATGCACGGCAATTTTGTGCAGGGAACATATGCCTTTATCCTGGGCATGGGACTGGGACTTCTTTGCCACCGATATAAGAGTCTGTATCCGACTATGCTGTGTCATTTTGCAGTGAATTTCCTGTCCACTTATGTGATGGGATACCTGTTTGGATGG
>JAGAUD010000032.1 GCA_017620975.1 Lachnospiraceae bacterium
AAACCCGCATAAATACTGGATTTTTTAGGTTGTGCTTCGCATCGTGGGGAACAACAAAACATCCCTGATCGCCGGAGAATCCGTCAGCAGCATCACCAATCTGTCAATACCATACCCAATACCACCTGTAGGAGGCATTCCAATCTCCAATGCGTTCATGAAGTCTTCATCTGTAGTATTGGCTTCTTCATCACCCTTGGCCAGTGCGGCTTCCTGCGCCTTGAAACGTTCTCTCTGGTCAATCGGATCGTTCAGCTCAGAGTAAGCATTACACATTTCCCAACCATTAATGAACAGTTCAAAACGCTCTACATAATCCGGCTTGTCCGGCTTTCTCTTGGTCAGAGGAGATATCTCAACCGGATGATCCATGATGAATGTAGGCTGAACCAGATGTTCTTCTACGTATTCCTCGAAGAAGAGATTCAGGATATCACCTTTCTCATGACGGTCTTCAAATTCAATGTGGCGTTCCTTTGCCAGCGCCTTGGCAGCTTCTGTGTCAGGTACTTCGTCGAAGTCAACGCCTGCATATTTCTTAACAGCTTCAATCATGGTAAGTCTTTCAAAAGGCTTGCCAAGATCGATGGTATGAGGACCATAGGTAATAGTAGTGGTGCCGCATACTTCCTCAGCCAGATAACGGAACATGTTCTCGGTCAGATCCATCATTCCGTAGTAATCGGTATATGCCTGATACAGTTCCATGAGGGTAAATTCAGGATTGTGCCTGGTGTCAACACCTTCGTTACGGAATACACGACCGATTTCGTATACTCTTTCCAGACCGCCTACGATCAATCTCTTCAGATACAGTTCCAGAGAAATACGCAGCTTAACATCCTCGTCCAGTGCATTGTAATGGGTATTAAAAGGTCTTGCTGAAGCACCGCCTGCATTGGAAACGAGCATGGGTGTCTCTACTTCCATGAAGCCCTGTGCATCCAGATAGTTACGGATAGCTTTTAAAATCTTGGAACGCTTGATAAAGGTTTCCTTTACATCCCCATTCATGATAAGGTCTGTGTATCTCTGACGATAACGTAAGTCTGTATTGGTCAGACCGTGATATTTCTCTGGCAGAATCTGCAGGCTCTTGGTAAGCAGCGTCACCTTGGCAGCATGAACAGAAATCTCTCCGGTCTTGGTCTTGAAGACTTCACCTTCGATACCTACGATATCACCCACATCATATTTCTTGAAATCTGCATAGGACTCTTCACCGATACTGTCTCTTGCAACGTAAGACTGAATATTGCCGGGCAAATCCTGAATGTTACAGAAAGATGCCTTACCCATGACACGTTTTGACATGATACGTCCTGCGATCCTGACAACCTGTCCTTCCAGGGTATCAAAGTTGTCTTTGATGTCTGTGCTGTGATGAGTTACATCATATTTGGTAATCTGAAAAGGATCCTTGCCTGCTTCCTGTAAAGCAGCCAGCTTCTCTCTTCTGACTTTTAACAGTTGATTGATGTCCTGTTCCTGGACATTGTTATTCTGTGCTCCTGCCACTTCTTCCACTCCTTCATTCTCATACTGCACAGCCATTGCCAAATCCGGTTTTCCGGACAGCGTGACCGTGGCAGTCGTTCTCTTTTAATTAGTTACTTCTCTGAATCTCCAGAACTTTGTAAGCAAATGTACCTGCGGGTGTCTCTACTTCAACAGTATCTCCCACCTTACAGCCAATCAGTGCCTTACCTACAGGACTTTCGTTGGAAATCTTGCCTTTTAAGCTGTTAGCCTCGGTAGAACCTACGATCTTGTAATCCAGTTCTTCGCTGTATTCGATATCCAGAATCTTTACTTTACAGCCAATGTTGATCTTATCCAGGTCTACTTCGTCTTCTACAACTACTTCTGCATTCTTCAGAATCTTCTCCAGTTCTTCGATTCTGGCTTCGATATCACGCTGCTCATCCTTCGCTGCATCGTACTCAGCATTCTCAGACAGGTCGCCCTGTTCTCTTGCCTCTTTGATCTTCTGTGCTACTTCCTGACGCTTGATTACTTTCAGTTCATGAAGCTCGTCTTCATACTTTCTCAAGCCTTCATAGGTCAAAATGTTTTTCTTTTCATGCATAGTCCTGTACCCTTCCATTTCCATTTATTTTGCATCGCACCACCCGGTGCCGATAAATACCCTAATTAACTTACGTATTATAACCATTTTTGCCCACAGTGTCAAGTCTCCGCCACTCCTCTTTCATAGAAAAATAAGCAGTTTCTGCACTTCCCCACGCTATTTTGCGCCTTTTTGCCTCCTGGGAGTCCATATCCACCCAAAAAACATCCCGACCGCTGCTATCCGGCTGTACTTTTTCCTCTCCGGACAGATCCAGGACAAGGGCGGGAGTAAGGCAACAAAGCCGCAGGCCTTTGTATGCCCTGGGTTCTTCCAATATCTGCAGACCGGCTGCCAGGCCCTCTTCTTCACAAAGAATTTCCCTATAGTCTTCCAGCCCACATTCTTCCAAAAGGCTTTGTGGCAAATAAAAGGTCAGTGTCTTAATCTTGTTTAAGAACGGTGCAATTACATCCGGCACAAAAGATTCATATCCCAGTACATACATATGCACTTGCTGCATGCCTTGTCCTTTGGCATCTGTATACGGATACTTCACTGATTGATATTGCGCTGCCTGATATTGCTTTGCCTGATATCGCGCCAACAAATATTTCATTGCCCGCTCCACCAAATGAGCAGCATATTCTATCCTGTGATAATCCCTGTACTGTGGATAACACCAACTTTGCTCCCATTGTTCCTTAAGCTTCTTCTCTTTGATCCAACTTGTAACAGAGTGATCTACCACGGTCTCAATAGAAGAGCTATAGCCAAAAAAAGGCTGTAGATAAGCTTTTAGTTCTACCGGCCAGCAACGATATTGAAGGTCTGCCTCCCATGGAATCGTCACGCAAAGAAGTTGTGTGCCTTCAGTCAGGCCCCATTGTCCCTTACACTGCCTGATATGAAATAATGCCGGTTCCTTAAGCTGTTCGCCCATTGGGGATCGTTTTCCCATTTTCAGATAAATTAACGTGTCCATGGTAACATTGTATGACCGATTGGGCAAATTATGCTTCCGAGAAAATCATCTCTACCGCGGCAGTCAGCTCTTCCATACTTTCCAACGTATTGATGGTCTGACGAAATTTTGCGGAATGAGGCATACCCACAGTATACCATGACAAATGCTTGCGCATCTCTCTCACTGCGGTGTATTCTCCTTTCACTTTTGTCAGAAGTGCAGCGTGACGCAGAATCATTTCTCTCTTTTCACATGCTTGCGGTCTGGGCAGATATTCTCCCGTTTCCAGGAAATGAACTACCTCCCTGAAAATCCAGGGATTTCCCTGGGCGGCTCTTCCAATCATGACACCGTCACAGCCTGTTTGGGCAAGCAAAGCAGCAGCCGCGTCCGGACCGTCCACATCACCGTTACCAATGACAGGAATTTTCACTGCATCCTTTACCGCTGCAATGATGTCCCAGTCAGCTCTTCCACTGTAATATTGCTGTCTGGTGCGCCCATGGACTGCAATGGCAGCCACACCGCAGCTTTCAGCGATCTTAGCGATCTCTACCGCATTCACATGGTCCTCATCAAAGCCCTTACGGATTTTCACGGTCACAGGCTTATGAATGGCTTTCACCAGTTTGGTCAGAATCTCTTCTACCTGCTTGGGTTCTTTCATCAGCGCAGAGCCCTCGTGATTATTCACCACCTTAGGTACCGGGCATCCCATATTTAAATCCAGAATATCGAAAGGTCTTTCTTCAATTTTCTTAGCCATCTCGCTGATGATATCAGGATCCGAGCCGAACAGCTGAAGCGACACCGGTCTTTCGTCCGGATGAATCTCCATCAGTTCCTCTGTATTCTTGTTATTATAAAAAATCGCTTTTGCGCTGACCATCTCCATACAGATCAGTCCTGCTCCCTGTTCCCTGCATAACAGACGAAAAGGCAGGTCCGTTACACCTGCCATGGGAGCCAGTATGACGCGATTGTCCAGCGTTACATTGCCGATTGTCAAATTGCTCATTTTCTGTCCTTATTAATTACTATCCTTACTGCTTTTCTCTTCGATTTTTCTCATAAATGATCCGCAATCCATCCAACGTAAGTGCACTGTCGTACACATCAATGGTCTCTGTCTCATCAGAAATCAATCTGCCCAGACCTCCGGTAGCTACTACCTTTAAGTCTGCCAGTCCACTTTCTTCCTTTACTTTGCGGATAATATACTCCGTCTGTCCGATCTGACCATACACAAGACCTGCCTGCATACTGGTGATAGTCTCCTGTGCCAAGATGGACTTTGGCTTCTGAATTTCAATCTTAGGCAGTTTGGCTGCCTGAGACCACAATGCCTCGGAACTGATACGAATACCCGGTGCAGTGATGCCGGCGGCAAAATTGCCTTCCTCTGTTACCAGGTCATAAGTAGTAGCCGTACCGAAATCAATAACCAGCACCGGTCCACCATATTTTTCATAGGCAGCCACAGCATCCACGATTCGGTCTGCACCTATGGCGCGAGGATTTTCTGTCACTATTCTTATGCCGGTTTTTACACCCGGTCCTACTATCAGGGGCTTCACACCAACGTAACGCAGGATTCCTCCTGTCAGGGAATGCATAACATCCGGTACTACGCTGGCTACGATACAACCTTCGATCATATCCGTGGTGATTCCCTTGGTGGTCAGCAGAGTCGTCAGCATAACACCATATTCGTCTGAAGTCCTGGGAGTCTTAGTCATCATACGGAAAGTAGCCTTCAGCTCTTCTCCCTCATAGACACCCAGCGTCATATTGGTATTACCTACATCGATTACAAAAATCATGCTTCTTCCTCCAGCAATTGCGAAATGTCTTCTTTCAGGATGAATACTCTGTAATAAAGACTTAAGGACTCCAACAGATCCTGTCTCTTCCTGCGAATCTCACCTACCAGAAGTCCGCTTGATATTTCGTCATAATAAATATCATCTTCTTCCGCATTGGTTTCCAGAGATAATGTTCCATCCTCTTCGAACACAATGGTAAAGATACCGCCAACTTCCTCCGTGAACAGTACACAAATGATATGGAGCTCATCCTTGATGGAATCGGGTATTCCGTTAAACTGTTCGTTAAAATAATATTTCTGTTCATAGGCATTAGCTCCACAGAGCACTATCCTCTTATCATCCATAATCCATCCTCCCGGTAAAGGCATTCCTAAGCACCTTTTGCCATCACATCACACATAGCCATATATGCCCCGCACAGACACTTCCCCTGCATATACTTCCACTACTTCACCGTTTCCTGTCTCCACAAGCAATTCACCGTTCTCAGTAATGCCCAACGCTTTGCCCTCATATTCCCCTCGGGGATCCAGTACGCGAACGCTTGCATTCCGATTCACCAATACTTGATTGTAGCTGTCCAGCAGGCCATATAAATTACCCCAATCGATAAAGGTCTTATAATCTTCTTCAAATGCTTTCATAATACGGGCCAAAAGACTGCTTCGTGATACTTTACCGCTGCATTCCTGTTCCAGGCAGGTTGCTCTCTCAGAAAGATCATCGGGAAATTCCTGTTTTCCTACATTGACACCCACACCGATGACCACATGGCGGATGCCGGCCTGTTCCACCCTCATCTCCGTCAGGATTCCACAGACCTTACGCCCGTTTACTACGATATCATTGGGCCATTTGATACCACAATTAAGCCCGGTCTCCTGCTTTACGGATCTGTTCACAGAATGAGCCATGACAAGCGTCAACATGGACGCCCGATCCGGAGCAAAATCCGGTTTTAAAATCAACGTAAAATAAATGTTGGTGTCCGCCGGGCTCTCCCAGCAACGCCCCCGTCTGCCTTTGCCGGCGGTCTGTCTGTCAGCCACGATCAGTGTCCCGTGGGGCGCACCGTTCTCTGCCTCCCTCACTGCCTGCACATTGGTGGAGTCCGTCTCGTCATAGAACTTGAGTATCCGCCCTGCCCATTTCGTTGTAAGCAGAGATTCTATTGTTTCCGGTCCATACATCGCATCTATTCCTACAGCGTTGCTGCCATAACTGCCTTAATGGTATGCATACGATTCTCTGCTTCCTGGAATACCAGAGACTGCGGAGACTCAAACACTTCATCTGTCACTTCCATCTCAGTGATACCGAACTTTTCAGCAATCTGCACACCAATCTTGGTATTCAGATCGTGGAAAGCAGGCAGACAATGCATGAAAATAGCATTTTCCCCGGCATTGTCCATTGCAGCTTTATTCACCTGATAAGGTTTCAGATCAGCAATACGCTCTGTCCATATTTCATCCGGCTCACCCATGGATACCCACACATCGGTATAGATAACATCTGCGCCTTTCGTTCCTTCTGCTACATCTTCCGTCAAAGTAATGGTAGCGCCTGTCTCTGCTGCAATGGCACGACAGGTTTCCACCAATTCACTGTCAGGAAAATATTTTGCACTGGTACAGGCAGTAAAATGCATGCCCATCTTTGCACAGACTACCATCAGAGAATTTCCGGTATTGTAACGGGCATCTCCCATATAAGTCAGCTTAATGCCTTTCACATGTCCAAAATGCTCTCTTATCGTCAAAAGATCAGCCAGCATCTGTGTCGGATGGAATTCATTGGTCAGTCCGTTCCATACCGGAACCCTAGAATACTTTGCCAGTTCTTCTACGATATCCTGCCCAAATCCTCTATACTCAATCCCTTCAAACATACTGCCAAGCACTCTGGCAGTATCTGCAATGCTCTCTTTCTTGCCGATCTGAGAGCCTGAGGGATCCAGATAAGTTGTGCCCATACCCAAATCATGTGCTGCTACTTCAAAGGCACATCTGGTACGCGTACTGGTTTTCTCAAAAATCAGTGCTACGTTCTTGCCTCTATGTATATCTACAGGAATCCCCTGCTTCTTCTTTGCTTTCAAATCTGCTGCCAGATCCAGCAAATATGTAATCTCTTCTGCAGTAAAATCAAGAAGTTTTAAAAAATCGCGTCCTTTCAAGTCCATAATCTGCGCCTCCAATGTATAGATGTTAATAATATACTGCATTCCCCCCACAAATGCAAGTAAAATTCATATGCGTTAACACGAAAAGGGGCGGGATATTTCAAAATATCCCGCCCTGTAGGCTGTTAACTTTGCCCCATCGGTCATCCCTTCGCTTCAAACTGTAGTTCTTGAAGCCGGCTTACTTTGCTGTCTCCTTCAAAGTCGCAGCAATGCTGGCGATTCCCTGAAGTTCCGCAGGAAGGAGGATGGTGGTAGCCTGACCGTCTGCCACTTTCTCAAAGGCTTCCAGACTCTTGATCTTCAGGACTGCTTCGTCAGCTCCTGCTTCTTTCAGCATACGGATACCGTCCGCATTTGCCTGCTGAACTTTCAGAATGGCTTCTGCTTCACCTTCTGCCTCGCGGATCATCTTTTCTTTCTGGGCTTCTGCACGGAGAATTGCGGACTGCTTTTCCGCTTCAGCACGCAGGATTGCAGATTCTTTTTCACCTTCTGCCACCAGAATGTTGGCTTTCTTTTCACCTTCTGCTCTGGTAACAGCTTCACGTCTTTCACGCTCTGCCTTCATCTGCTTCTCCATGGCATTCTGAATCTCTGCAGGAGGAATGATGTTTTTCAGTTCAACACGGTTTACTTTGATACCCCAGGGATCGGTTGCAATATCCAAGGCTGCACGCATCTTGGTATTGATAGTTTCACGGGAGGTAAGTGTCTGATCCAGCTCCAGGTCCCCGATAATATTACGCAGCGTGGTAGCAGTCAGATTTTCAATCGCCATCATAGGATTTTCAACGCCGTAGGTAAACAGCTTGGGATCGGTAATCTGATAGAATACTACAGTATCAATTCTCATAGTTACGTTATCCTTGGTAATTACAGGCTGAGGCGGGAAGTCCGCTACCTGCTCTTTTAAGTTAACTCTCCTGGCAATCTTATCCAGAAAAGGCAGCTTTATATGAAAACCTACCGACCACGTATCCTGATATGCTCCCAAGCGCTCTACTACGTAAGCCTGTGCCTGAGGAACGATCTTGATGCAGGATATTGCTATCCATACTAACAAAACAACAATGATGATTAAAATAATTTTCATGCTATTCTCCTATCTGTGCGTTCTGCACACCTGTTGGGGTTCCTATTCGGAAACCGGATTCTGCGGAGGCTTTACCTCCCCCACTGCTTCTTTTACAATCAACTTGACACCGCTGACCGATACCACGGTTACGACGGCACCTTCTTCAATGATACTGCCCTCTACAGCACTTCTGGCACTCCATTCCTGGCCTCCTACCGTCACCTGGCCCTGTCCTTGCAGATTGTTGATTTCACCTGTAACAATCGCCTGTTTTCCCACGACACTTTCCACATTTGTTTTTATGCGGTCATTGTTAAAATATTTTACCGCCACAGGTCTTGTGAAAATCAGGAGTACAAGAGCTACAAGAAAGAAAAGTACTATCTGTATCCATATCGGTGCACTTATGAGTGCTGCCAATATAGCTGTCAGGGCTCCGCCGGCAAACCATATGGTCGTAAGTCCCATGGTAGCCATTTCGATTCCCAGAAGCACGATCAGAAGTACCAGCCAGAACATAATCTGTTCAAACATACTTCTCACCCTTTCTTTTTATTTCACGTTTTATGTACTATTAGTTTACTACAGATTCTCAGTTTCAGCAATGGAAGATTTTGCACGATAAATAATTTCATAGTGCAATACTGTCATCATAGGTAGAAGACAGACGATAATAGTCGCCTGACATAATCAGTGTCTGATACTTACGGTAAAAAGCGGAGTACGCCGCTATCTAAAGAATAAAGCCCCGTATTCTCGTTATGAGGTTTCCAAAGAACCTCACACCTAAGAACACGGGGCTATTATTGCACATCCGACAGTTAACGGAATGTACCTTGGATTCTTTTAGTAAAATACATGGTTACCGATCACAAGACCTTCACGGCCATTGTTACGGCGGAAGTGTGTCAGGTCTCCAACATTGGACACTCCGGACAGAGCCTCTTCTGCTGCCTTGACACAGCTGTCATTGATCTTGCCGGACTCCAGCACTCTGTTCAGCTTACCGCTCATAGCAGGTGTGAACTGACCTGATGCATATATGACACTGTGAATCGTGTCAGGATAAGCGGAGCTTCTTACGCGGTTCATAACTACTGCACCCACTGCCACCTTACCTTCGTAGCTCTCTCCGCCGGCTTCACATTGAATCAATGCAGCCAACAGCATAGTAGTATCTGCATCAGTAGTGTACTCACCATAATTTACATGACGCTTGGCTTCCTTCTCAGCCTCTTCTCTGGCTTCGATCTCTTCCATCGTTTCTCCGGTATCGATCAGGAAGTCCAGTGATATATATTCTTCCATCACATACCCGTCATTTCCGTCATAATCGATGCATAACCAACCATCATTTCCGGTAGACATGACCTCGACCATTTCTCCTTTGGGAAGTACTCCCAATACTTCTGCGCTCTTATTCGGCTCTTTACGAACACGAAGCGCATCATTCATATAGGCAACCATCTTGCCCACGCTGTTAGCAAGTGCCTCTGCCTCCTCATCAAACAAAAGATATTGATCTTTTGCCCATCCGATGACATTACCGGACTGTAATTTGGTCCATCCGTCTTTTCTTTCAAGAATGGTACCGCCGCAGTCCTTATATAACTTTCCTACCTTTTCAGCATTATCATTTGCATCACTTCTGAGGTTCAATGCACTTTTTACATTCGCCATGACTCTTGTGGATTCAGATTTCTCCTCTGTGACGCTATATTTTCTGACTGTAGCTTTTGCGGTCTCAGTGGTGTTGGCTGCACTGGGATCTATGATGGCTGCTACACCGCCATTTAAAGAATCCAGGTAATTCCTGTTGCTGCCGGCTTGTGTGGTCATGCCTGTCTGTGCTGCCAGGGTTACACTTAAAACAAGTCCTGTCAGAGCTACAAGCAGCCTTCTGCTTCTTGCCATTTTCTTTACCTCCAAATTGATAACAATTTGTGTTACAAATCCTTTTAAAATATATCACTTTTATAACCAAATTGTTACACATTTGTTACATTCGTTACGCATGACATGATAACAGAAGACTTTTTATTTGTCAACCCCATATTTTACCAAAATTTTACGAAGCAGTTCAGATATGGCCTCTGAGACGCCGGTTGAACTACATCTTCCGTGACTTTTCTATGCAAGCCTCCATGGCATCCATAACAGCGGCACGCATTCCCTTCTCTTCAAGTACCTTAACCGCCTGTATGGTGGTGCCTCCCGGAGAGCAGACCATATCTTTGAGTTCACCGGGATGTTTTCCGGTCTCCAGAACCATCTTGGCACTGCCAAGGACCGACTGGGCAGCAAATTGATAAGCCTGCGCTCTCGGCATACCTGCTGCCACCGCCTCATCCGCCATGGCTTCAATAAACATGAATACATACGCCGGCGAACTGCCGCTGACACCTACTACCACATCCATCAGGCGCTCCGGTACTACACTGGCAATACCGAAAGCCTGAAGCAGGGTAAGTACCTTATCCATTTCCTCTTTTGTAACATTTTCTCCTGCACAGACACCGGTACATCCCTCCAGAACAAGTGCCGGCGTATTTGGCATACAACGAATGATCTTTAAATCTTTTCTTCCGAATGCTTCATAGAGATAAGCCAGATTTCTTCCTGCCGCAATGCTTACTATCAGCTGTTTCTCATTTACCACATCCTTAATCTGCTCAATAACCTCCGGGAAAAAGATAGGCTTCACAGCCAGAAAGAGAATATCGGAAGACCCGGCAACCTCTGTATTATCCAAAGTGACATGAATGTCATATTGTTCTGTTGCTTTATTAAGTGTCTTTTCTGTCTTTGCTGAACCTATAATATCCTCCGGTACAGCCACGCCTTTTTGCAGCATACCGCCTATCATGGCTGATGCCATATTCCCCAAACCGATAAAACCGATTTTCATCTTCACTTCCTCCATTCTGTCTGTCTCTGCCTATGGGCCTCGTACATCAAAAGTGCCGTAGCGATTGCGGCATTCAAAGATTCCACCTTACCTTCCATGGGAATTTTCAGGTAAAAATCTGCCATATCCGCAGTCTCTTTTTTCAGGCCGTTTCCCTCATTTCCGATCAAAAATGCAGTTGGCTCTCCGAAAGAAAAACTGTCGTAATATTTTTCTCCTTTCAAGTGTGCCGCATAGGTATGAATACCGGCTTTCTGCATATTTTTTATTGTTTCGACGACACTCTCAACATAGACAAAAGGTACACGATAAATCGAACCCATGGTAGCTCTGATGACCTTAGGATTGAATATATCAACCGTTTGAGCCGACATGATTACCCCCGT
Organism: Lachnospiraceae bacterium; assembly: GCA_017620975.1. Next base: position 11,425 of record JAGAUD010000032.1, read on the forward strand.
TATTCCTGCCCCTTCGCCCGTCCGGATTATCGTTCCGAGGTTACCGGGATCTTGCAGATCCTCCAGTACTGCAAACAGTGGTTTGTTCTGTTTTAAAAGTTCCTCCAGACGATATTCCGGTCTTTTCAGTACCGTCAGAACGCCTTGCGGAGTCTGGGTATCAGACATCTTGCGAAAGACTTCTTCAGAGACCGTTTCATAACCTTTCTGAAGGAGTTTCTTCCATATAAAAGTATTTTCCTTCGCCTTGTCCAGGCAGTCCCGGGACAGATAAATCTCCTGAATCCAGTCCTCCGGCGCTTCCTCCAACATTTTAAAGCCTTCCGCCAAAAAAATACCGGCTTTTCTCCGCTCCTTCGCTTTTGTTTGCCACTGCACCACCTGTCTGACTTTCTGGTTGGATGTACTGGTAATCATATTCTCTCCTTCTTATCGTGTAAATATTGCTGTGAGACCAGACTGTAAGCAAAAGGCTGCAATGCCCACTTGACCGTGAAAGCACTGCAGCCTACATACTCTATTTACTGTAATAAATGAGCTACTTCCCACTGATATTCATCGATACCCTTCTGCATATTCAGAGCCTCTTCAATATCAAAATCTACGAACTGACCATGCTGGTGACCTACAACTCTGTTGGTCTTGCCTTGCAGCATAATATCAACTGCATAAGCACCCATGATAGAAGCATAATAACGATCCTTACAGGTAGGATTACCACCACGCTGCATGTAACCTAAGATAGTTGCACGTGTCTCAATACCGGTGGCAGCTTCAATTCTTCTTGCCATAGAAGTTGAATGGCCGATACCCTCTGCATTAATAATGATATGGTGGGTCTTACCACGCCTTCTGTTAGTAATGATATTATTGATGATATTCTGTTCATCGAAGTCATATTTTTCCGGAATCAGGATATCTTCCGCGCCGTTTGCTATACCACACCATAATGCAATATATCCTGCATCTCTTCCCATAACTTCGATAATACTGCAGCGTTCATGAGAAGATGATGTATCCTTGACCTTATCAATTGCTGTCATTGCAGTGTTAATTGCAGTATCAAATCCGATAGTATAATCGGTACATGCAATATCCAGGTCAATGGTTCCGGGAAGACCGATAGTATTGACTCCCAGTCTGGACAGTGCCTGTGCACCACGATAAGAACCGTCACCACCGATAACCACGATACCGTCAATACCGTGCTTTTGACAGATCTCAGCACCTTTCTGCTGGCCTTCCTTAGTCTTGAACTCCAGACATCTTGCAGTACCAAGAATAGTACCACCCTTCTGAATAATTTCGGAAACACTGCGTGCTTCCATATCTATGATTTCCTCATTCAACAGACCCATATAACCCTTCTTGATACCTTTTACCTTCAGTCCTCTTGCAATAGCAGTTCTTACTACTGCACGGATGGCAGCGTTCATTCCGGGTGCATCACCGCCGCTTGTTAATACGCCAATTGTTTTCAACTCTTTTGCCATGACGTTACCTCCTATAGTAACAAACTTGTGTAGTACTCTCCGACTTCCTATTTTAATCCATTTTTTCTTGCTTTTCAATAGGTTTCGTTACAAATTTAACATTTTCCTTACCAAATTTTGAAAATAATCGTTCTGCAAGGGCTTCATCTGCTTTTACGCAAAGATTTTGGGGCAGAATTTTCAATGTTCTGGGGTTCTTAATGTATATTACGACATTGTCAGAACCATCTGAATCTGCTATGGTCTCCAGCAGTGTCTTCTGAGAAGCCCGGTAACTTTCCATATCAGGGAACTGAATCCAGACGCCTTGGGGCATCTTCACCATAGAATTACTGCCTGCCCGACTATTTGCGGCTGCCTGATTATTATAGTAACCACTGCTCCGGTTCCCGCCATTATTGTAACTGCCACTATTATAACCGCCATTATATTTTCTCCGGAAAGGATTCCCTCCCTGAGAAGCTTCTTCAAAGCTGACAATCTGCTCGCACAACAATTTGCCGTCCTTATCCTCTTCCAGAGAAGCTCTGCCTTTTACAAATACCTTGGCATCTTCTAATAACAGCGCTGAATATTTTTCATAATCCTTTGGAAATACAACGACCTCCACACTGCCCACCAAATCTTCTATGGTCAGAAATGCCATGACTTTATCATTTCTGGTATATTTAATGTTTTTATCAGTAATCATCCCCCCTACTATGACAGTAGACCGGTCCTCCACCAACGCCTTTCCGGTATCCTCATCCAGCATAAAATCTGTAGTAGTATTGGTTCGAAACCGCTCCCACAGTCCCTGATATTCTTCCATGGGATGACCGCTGACATAGATCCCCAGCACTTCCTTTTCAAACCCAAGAAGCATCTCTTTGGGATACTCTCCGACTTCAGGCATTTTGATATCAAAATCTTCCTTATCTTCTTCAGAAGCAATATCAAACAGTGACAGTTGTCCTGCCATGTTGTTCTTCTTGTCCTTGACGATACGATCCATAATCTGAACATACACGCTCATAAACTGCTTTCTTGTGCCACCCAGGCTGTCCAGTGCTCCTGCCTTGATAAAATTCTCAATGGCCTTCTTATTCATATCCTTGTCTGACATTCTTGTAATGAAATCTTTCAGATTGGTAAAAATACCTCTTTCTTTTCTTTCCTTTACAATACTGTCAATGACAGGCCGCCCTACGCTCTTGATAGCAGTAAGTGCATAGCGGATACTGTTTCCCGATACGGAAAAGCCCGCTTCCCCCTCATTGATATCAGGCGGCAGCATGGTAATACCCATACTGCGGCAAGTCAGGATATACTCAGACACCTTCTTGGGGTTATCAATAACAGAAGTCAAGAGTGCAGCCATAAATTCCACAGGATAGTAGTATTTCAGCCAGGCAGTCTGATAAGCCACCACTGCATAGCAGGCTGCATGAGATTTATTAAAGGCATATTTCGCAAAATCCATCATTTCTTCATAAATATGCCCTGCCACCGCCTCATCAATGCCGTTGGACACACATCCCGGCACACCTTCCTCCGTATTGCCGTAGATAAAGTTAGCCCGCTCTTTCTCCATTACCGACTGCTTCTTTTTACTCATGGCTCGGCGCACCAGGTCACTTCTGCCCAGCGTATAACCGCCCAGGTCACGCACAATCTGCATTACCTGCTCCTGATAAACGATACAGCCGTAAGTTGGCTCCAGGATAGGCACCAGCTGCGGGCAGGAATAGGTCACCTCTTCACCGGAATTTTTCCCTTTGATATATTTGGGAATAAAATCCATCGGCCCCGGACGATACAGAGAAATTCCCGCTATAATATCCTCCAGATTCTGAGGTCTAAGCTCCTTCATGAAATTCTTCATGCCACCGCTTTCCAACTGGAAAATACCATCCGTTTTACCCGTTCCGATGGATGCAAGCACCTTAGAATCATTGTAATCCAGGCGATCCACATCAATATGTTTTCCTGTACTCTTCTCAATAAAACCTACTGCATCATGAATCACCGTAAGGGTTCTTAAGCCCAGAAAATCCATCTTCAAAAGCCCCAACTCTTCCAGAGTCGTCATGGTAAACTGGGTGGTAATGGAACCATCAGAACCTCTGGATAAGGGTACGAATTCGTCCGCTGCTTTGGGACAGATTACAACACCTGCTGCATGCATGGATGTATGTCTCGGCAAACCTTCCAGACGCTTACTCATATCGATCAAATGATGTACCTGCTCATCCGTCTCATATAACTTACGCAGTTCAGGATTCATTTCCAGTGCTTTGTTAATCGTGATATTCAGTTCTGTAGGAATCATCTTGGAGATGGAATCTACAAAAGCATAGGGAAGATCCATAACACGTCCTACATCCCTGATAACACCCTTAGCCGCCAGCGTACCGAAGGTTACAATCTGTACTACTTTATCCGAACCATATTTTCGTCCTACGTAATCAATTACCTCCTGCCTTCTCTCAAAGCAGAAGTCAATATCAATATCAGGCATGGACACGCGTTCCGGATTCAGAAAACGTTCGAACAGCAGATTATATCTTATGGGATCAATGTTGGTAATTTTCAGGCAGTACGAAACAATGCTTCCTGCTGCTGAACCTCGTCCCGGTCCAACCGGTATTCCCTTTTCCCTGGCATAATTGATAAAATCCCACACGATCAGGAAATAATCCACGTAGCCCATAGTGCGAATGACACCAAGTTCATAGTCGAGACGTTCTCTTAAGGTCTGCCCTGTGTCACCCGCCGGCTGACTGCCGTCACCGTACCGCTCAGCCAGTCCGTCATCACACAGCTTATTCAGATAAGACCAGGAATCATATCCTTCCGGCACATCATAATGAGGCAATTTTGTCACCCCGAATTCGATTTCCACATGACAGCGGTCTGCGATTCTCTGGGTATTCTCCACAGCTTCCCAGGCGTAGGGAAACAGCCCCTTCATCTCTTCCTCGCTCTTTACATAATACTGCCCGCCCTCATAGCGCATGCGGTCCTCATCCGCCAGCTTTTTGCCGGTCTGCAGACAGAGCAAAATATCATGTGGATCCGCATCTTCTGCGTAGGTATAATGTACATCGTTGGTAGCCACCAGCGGAATATCCAGTTCTCTGCTCATCTGCAGAAGAATGGTATTCACCTGCTTCTGCTCCGGCAGTCCATGGTCCTGAAGTTCCAGAAAAAAGTTACCTTTTCCGAAGCAGTTCTCATACTTTCTGGCAGCCTTTTTAGCCTCATCGAGCAGTCCTTTCATAATATAACGTTGGACTTCTCCTGCAAGACAGGCTGACAATGCGATGATGCCCTCGTGATATCGGTTCAGCACCTCCATGTCGACCCTGGGCTTATAATAATAGCCTTCCGTAAAGCCACGGCTGACGATTTTCGTCAGATTGGCATATCCCACATTGTTTTCCGCAAGCAATACCAGATGGTAGTATCTGTCCTCTCCACCGGTCAATTCTTTGTCAAAGCGAGAATTGGGCGCCACATAGACTTCACAGCCTAAGATAGGATTGATTCCGGCTTCCCTGGCGGCTCTGTAGAAGTCAATGACACCATACATGACTCCATGGTCTGTTATGGCTGCACTGTCCATTCCGAGAGCTTTTACCCTGGCTACATATTCTTTTATTTTATTGGATCCGTCCAGCAGGGAATACTCCGTATGAACATGTAAGTGCGCAAATGCCATAGTTCTATAGTTCCTCCATCTTTGTTCTCAGATTCTCCTTGTACCATGAATACGAATTTCAAGTAATATTATAATACATCAGCAGTTGTGTACGCAAGCTTTTCCTGCGTTAGAAATGGTCAAGAAATATGTAATAGGAAAGATAATCTCCAAACAGAGAGGGCATCAAATTAAGCCCCTCAAAAGTCTGCATTATCGGCTTTTTAAGGGGCTTGCTTATTATTTTATTATAAATACTTCTTCAGGACTTCAACCTTATCGGTCTGCTCCCAGGGAAGGTTCAGATCTGTACGTCCAAAGTGACCGTAAGCTGCCGTCTGGCGGTAAATTGGCCGGCGCAGATCCAGCATTTTGATGATTCCTGCCGGACGCAGATCAAAGTTCTCGCGAACAATCTCAACCAGCTTCTCATCGGAGAGTTTGCCTGTTCCGAAAGTATCTACCATAACGGAAGTAGGCTGTGCCACACCGATTGCGTAGGAAAGCTGGATTTCGCACTTCTCAGCCAGTCCTGCTGCCACAATATTCTTGGCAACATATCTTGCAGCATAAGCTGCACTTCTATCCACCTTGGTGCAGTCCTTACCAGAGAAAGCACCGCCGCCGTGACGTGCATAACCGCCGTAGGTATCTACAATGATCTTACGGCCTGTCAGACCGCTGTCACCATTGGGACCTCCGATAACAAAACGTCCGGTGGGATTAATGAAGAACTTAGTATTTTCATCAATCATCTCTGCAGACAGTACGGGATCAAAGACATATTTCCTGATATCCTCATGAATCTGCTCCTGAGATACTACTTCATCATGCTGAGTGGAAAGTACGACTGCTTCCAGACGGAAAGGCTTGCCGTTCTCATCATATTCTACTGATACCTGGCTCTTGCCGTCGGGTCTTAAATAACTTAAAGTGCCATCTTTGCGCACCTTGGTCAGCTGTCTGGTCAGCTTGTGTGCCAGAGAAATGGGATAAGGCATCAGTTCTTCGGTCTCGTTGGTAGCATAGCCGAACATCATACCCTGATCTCCTGCACCGATTGCTTCCAGCTGCTCATCTGTCATCTGGTTCTCTCTAGCTTCCAGTGCTTTGTCTACACCCATAGCGATATCAGCGGACTGCTTGTCCAAAGATACCATAACAGCACAGGTATTGCCGTCAAAGCCTTTCTTGGAATCATCATATCCAATCTCTGTCACAGTCTTGCGAACGATGGAAGGAATATCAATATTTGCCTTGGTGGTAATCTCACCCATTACCAGGACAAATCCTGTATTGGTACAGGTCTCGCAAGCCACGCGGCTGAAAGGATCCTGTTCCATCAGGGCGTCTAATACGGCGTCAGATACGGCATCACAGATTTTATCGGGATGGCCTTCGGTTACGGATTCAGATGTGAATAAACGTTTTTCCATGTTTTCCTCCTTTGAAAATTTAAGGGTTATTGGTATGGGGCTGCCCCGGGGTATTTTGCGGGGGCTTGGCAAGTTGCCGTTCACACCGCGCCATTCGCCAAGAACCGGCGGTTCTTTGTGCGGCTACGCCGCTCTCCGCAGCTGCGCGGCTATCTTTGCTCATAGAGTGGCGCTCCCTTCATCATCCCAAGCATAAAAAGTCGTATGCAAGCACTTTTCATGCTTGAGATTACGTGTGAACTGGCGGGCTAAAAAGGTCCGCTCACAAAAGCGGACCTGAATATATCGATAATCAAATCCTCTTATTGTTCGATCTGTTGCTCGCTCAGGTAGGCACCTTCCTTAAAAGGGGTTGCCGTGGCTTCATCGGTCCTATGTACCTCCACCACTCTGAATAAGAGAAATCATTGCTTACGCAAATACAATATGAAGTTGAATATCTGTATATAACATACACTGAAAAGGAAGTATTGTCAACAGGGAATTTATTCTTTTTCCCGCAAAACTTCAATCTTACAGCTGTGTTTTTTATCCTCTTTATAATAAGCAATCCCTACCGCAAGAATTCTTCCCGTATACTCAGGCTTCTCACTATATCCTAAAGAAGGCTCTTTTTAATCATATCTGCAAATTTATCCATCAATTCCTTATTAGGAATTGACACATAACCATTCTTATAACTCAGAAATCCATAGACAACCATTGCTGAAAAAATTTCATCTCTTGTGGTCAGCTTCATGGAAGTAGCTGCATATTCCTGTACTTTTGCCAAAACCGGGGTTACCGTCAATCTTCGCGTCCGGGAACTCCCTGATCAGATCATTCAGAAGCCTTCTCTTTATTCTGGCAATGTACTGCGCATAAGTGGTACATTCATCCGGCAATTCATTGCACATAATGTGTATCACATTATGCTGGTTTAAATGATTCTCAAACCAGTCAGAAGAAGACGCTTTCAATCCCTTGAAAGTCTCACCACTGTCAATCCCTTTTCCAAAATAGGATGAGATCATATTGGCCATTACTGTCTTACCAAATCTTCTGGGACGTGTAATACATACGTATTTATGCCCTTTTCCTCTCTCTTCACCGGACCGCTCTATCTTATTTTCTTTTAATTCCACCAGTGGAACCAGGGAACTCCTGGGATCCCCAACCACAAATAGGCTGTCCATAGGACAACCTTGTCCATAAGACAACCTCATACTTTCATTATGTTATTGAGCCATACAGTTACACCGGTACCCTATGTGCCTCTTAGCCGCATCCCTTACCGCAATCTTTGCGGAAAATCATCAGCCTATTTTCAGTTTAAACTTCTGCAGTTCTCTCTCTGAATTTACAATCTCGATCTGCGCCCCCAGAGACTGCAGCTTCAGATGAAAGTCCTCATAACCTCTTTCGATGTAATGAATATCATCCACCACGGTAATACCTTCCGCTGCAAGGCCGGCCAACACAAGAGCTGCTCCTGCACGAAGATCCGGTGATGAAACACCGGCTCCTGTATATCTGGGTACACCATTGATGATGGCAGTGTTACCTTCCACCTTGATATTGGCTCCCATTCTGGTCAGCTCATCTACATATTTAAAACGATTTTCAAAAATACTCTCTGTCACAATGCTGGTTCCCCCGGCAAGCGCCAAAGCTACTGTAATCTGAGGCTGCATATCTGTAGGAAAACCGGGATAAGGTAATGTCTTCACATGAGTGTGGTTCAAAGGTTTCGAAGATACTACACGCAGGCAGTCATCTGCTTCTTCAATTTCACAGCCGATTTCAAGGAGTTTGGAGCTTATGGATTCCAGGTGCTTAGGAATAACGTTCTTTACCGTGACATCACCCTTGGTTACTGCTGCCGCAAACATAAAGGTACCTGCTTCAATCTGATCCGGAATAATCGTATATTCCGTGCCATGGAACTTTTTCACGCCCTTGATTCGGATCACATCCGTACCGGCACCCTTTATATTGGCTCCCATACTGTTCAGGAAATTAGCCAAATCTACTACATGAGGCTCCTTGGCTGCATTTTCAATGGTGGTCTGGCCTTCCGCCATGGAAGCTGCCATCATCACATTAATGGTAGCGCCCACACTTACCACGTCCATGTAAATATTACAGCCAACCAATCGCTCTGCCCTTGTTTTAATCAAACCATGTTCAATCCATACTTCTGCTCCCAGCGCCTTAAATCCCTTGATATGCTGGTCAATTGCCCGGCATCCGATATCGCAGCCACCCGGAAGTGCCACTTCTGCTCTCTTATATTTACCTAAAAGTGCGCCCAAAAGATAATAGGACGCTCTGATTTTCTTGATATAGTCGTCTTCTACTACCAGATCATGAATCTGGGATGCATTGACTACTACACGGTGACGACCCTCATGCTTTACCATAACACCTATGTTCTGCATTGCTTTGGTCAGAACCTTTGTGTCTCTTACATCGGGAATATTATCTATATATACGGTTTCATCCGTCATAACGGAAGCAGCAAGAATAGGAAGTGCAGCATTTTTTGCACCCCCTATTTCAACTTCTCCCACTAATGGATTTCCGCCTTTGATTGCGTATTGTTCCATTGAATCTACCTCGTTCAATTTTTTACTTGCTTTTGGCAAGGGTTCTATAATATATTTTATCGGTCTGCCTGATATTCCGGGCAGCTTCATTTATCATCTTCTAAGATTAGTAATGCGGCAAGTTTTTCCGTTGGGTTTCCGCAGTCCACGGGCAGAGCTGCGAGAAACCTGCGGTTTCCCGCAGTCGCATTCGCTCGTCAAATGGATAAAAGAGCATCTGCTCGAGCCAGCTCGGCAGATGTTCTTTTATCCAGGTTTCCGCAGTCCACGGGCAGAGCTGCGAGAAACCTGCGGTTTCCCGCAGTCGCTTCGCTCGTCAAATGGATAAA
>JAGAUD010000033.1 GCA_017620975.1 Lachnospiraceae bacterium
ATTTCTCACGCAGCAAGCCAAGAAAAGAAAGAAATATCTGATTATCTGAATTCTTATCCACCTCATCCACCATCAGTATTACTTCTCTGTCACTAAACTTGCAGAAATCTGATATCTTTTTGCTAAGAGAATTAAGTGGCAGTTCCCTGGAAACAGGCTTCATCCAGCGCTGCATCAATTCTTCCTCAACATCATTATTCTCCAATTTCAAGAGTGGTTGTTTTCCCAAACTGACGAGCGCGATTTATTGTAAAATATTCACCATTCTCAATATACTCTTCTACAATCTGATTCAAAACATCACTTGTATCTACCATATAATGAAGTGCAGGAATACAAACACCTGTTGTGTTAAACTTTTTCACCACTATTCTCACCTCGCTTATTAACCGGGAATATCACAATTTAAAAATCCTACATGGTAAAATAACTGTCTGTGCAATTATTTTACCATGTAGGATTCAGATATGCAAGCAAGACAATCAAGCTTAATTCCGCTTTATTGCACCACCAAATTAGAATACCCCATCAGGCTCTCGTCCACTTCTCTTGCTACTTCGCGCCCCTCTCTGATCGCCCACACTACCAGTGACTGACCTCTGTGCATATCTCCCGTTACAAAGATATTGTCCACGCTGGTCTTATAGCCGCCGGGCGCCGTCTTTACATTGGTACGCTCGTTCAGTTCAATCTTAAAAGCATCAGCCACATACTGCTGGGTTCCAAGGAAACCTGCTGCGATGAGTACGATGTCAGCATCCAACAGCTGTTCGCTGCCGGGTACCTCTTTCATGCACATACGGCCTGTTTCGGGATCCTTTTCCCATGTCAGCTTCACGATCTTCACAGCCTTCAGATTGCCGTTCTTATCCTTTACGAATTCCTTTACAGTAGACTCGTAGATTCTGGGATCATGCCCGAAGAGAGCAATGGCTTCCTCCTGACCGTAATCGGTCTTGCAGACCTTGGGCCACTCGGGCCAAGGATTGTTCTCGGCGCGTTTGTCCGGCGCTTTGGGCATCATTTCAATCTGAGTCACGGACTTGCAGCCATGACGGATGGAAGTACCTACACAGTCGTTTCCGGTGTCACCGCCGCCGATAATGACAACGTGTTTGCCTTTGGTGTCCACATAAGCTCTATCTTTAAAATTGGTATCCAGAAGACTCTTGGTATTGGCCTTCAGGAAGTCCACAGCAAAATAGATTCCTTTGGCATCTCTTCCGGGCGCCTTGATATCTCTGGGATTGGAGGCACCACAGGCTAAGATGACTCTGTCAAAATCGTGTAGCAGCTTATCAGCCTTGATATCTTTGCCCACATCAGTGCCGGTCACGAAGGTGACGCCCTCCTCTTCCATTATCTTAATTTTGCGGTCAATAATCTGCTTTTCCAGCTTCATATTAGGGATACCGTACATGAGCAGGCCGCCTATGCGGTCAGAACGCTCGAATACAGTGACCTGATGGCCTCTCTTGTTCAGCTGATCGGCTGCTGCCAGCCCGGAAGGGCCGCTTCCTACGATTGCCACACGCTTGCCGGTGCGTACCTTGGGAGGCTTAGGTCCGGCATAGCCTTCTTCGTAGGCATTTTCAATAATAGCATATTCATTTTCCTTCGTAGATACAGGATCTCCATTCAATCCGCAGGTGCAGGCAGCTTCGCACAGTGCAGGACATACTCTGGAGGTAAACTCCGGGAAGTTGTTGGTCTTCTTCAGACGGTTATATGCTCTTTCCCAGTTGCCGGTGTATACCAGGTCATTCCACTCCGGCACCAGGTTGTGCAGGGGACATCCGCTTGCCATACCGCAGATCATCATTCCTGCCTGACAGAAGGGGACGCCGCATTCCATGCAGCGCGCTCCCTGTAACTGTTGTTGTTCTTTGGGAAGGTGCTCCTTGAACTCCTTGAAGTGCATGACGCGCACTTCAGGATCCTGTGCTACACTGACTTCCCTTTTATAATCCATAAATCCAGTCGGCTTACCCATTTTCATTCATCCTTTCCAGTTTCGGTTCAGAGACAAATTAATTATTTGTCTTTGTATTGGCATAAAAAGCTTCAATCTGTGCCTGTTCGGCGCTTAAGCCCTTCTCTTCCATCTGTACGATCGTCTTCAACACTCTCTCATAATCATGAGGGATGATCTTCTTGAACTTAGGCAGATATTCTCCAAAGTGCTCCAGAATCTCCTTACCTTTCTCTGAATTGGTCAGAGCCACATGCTCCTTGATCATTTCCTTCAGTTCCAGCACATCGTACTTGGAAGTAATCTCATGAGAAGATACCATTTCCTTGTTCAGACGGATATAAAGATCGTTCTCTTCATCCAGAACATAAGCAATACCGCCGCTCATACCTGCTGCAAAGTTCTTACCGGTACGACCAAGTACCACCACGCATCCACCGGTCATATATTCACAACCATGGTCGCCCACACCTTCTACGACTGCACGGGCACCGGAGTTACGCACGCAGAAGCGTTCACCTGCCACGCCATTGATGAATGCTTTACCGCTGGTGGCGCCGTAAAGCGCTACGTTTCCGATGATAATATTTTCTTCGGCCTTGAAGCGGCTTCCCTTAGGCGGATATACGATCAGCTTACCGCCGGATAAGCCTTTACCAAAGTAGTCGTTACTGTCACCTACCAGTTCCAGGGTCAGTCCCTTAGGGATAAATGCGCCGAAGGACTGTCCTCCTGCACCTTTACACAGTACTCTGTAAGTGTCTTCCTCTACATTGTCACCAAGACGCTTCGTAATCTCGCTTCCCAGAATGGTACCGAAAGCACGGTCGGTGTTGGATACATCCACTTCTATGCTGCGCTTCTGGTGTGCATCAATGGCTTTGCCAAGCTGCTTTAACAGAACTTTTTCATCCAGTGTTTTTTCCAGTTCAAAATCATATACCTGTTTGGGATCGAACGTAACCTTGGCCTTGGTGCCTGCATACGGGTTAGCCAGGATCTGTGACAGGTCGATTTCTTTCTGTCTCTCAGTAAGATCCTCTTTTACTTTCAAAAGATCAGTACGGCCTACCAGCTCTGCTACGGTGCGAACGCCCAGAGCAGCCATATATTCGCGCAGCTCCTGTGCAATAAATTTCATGAAATTCTCAACATACTCAGGTTTTCCCTTAAAGTTCTTACGAAGCTCAGGATTCTGAGTTGCTACACCTACCGGACAAGTATCCAGGTTGCAGACTCTCATCATGACACAACCCATGGTTACCAACGGAGCGGTGGCAAAGCCGAACTCTTCTGCACCCAGGATTGCTGCAATGGCTACGTCACGGCCGCTCATCAGCTTACCGTCTGTCTCGATACGAACCTTATTACGCAGACCGTTCATAATCAGTGTCTGGTGTGTCTCAGCCAGACCCAGCTCCCAGGGAAGGCCTGCATTGTGGATGGAGCTTCTGGGGGCTGCACCGGTACCTCCGTCATAACCGGATACCAGGATAACCTGTGCACCGGCTTTGGCTACACCGGCTGCTACGGTACCTACACCGGCTTCAGATACCAGTTTTACAGAAATTCTGGCATCTTTATTGGAATTCTTCAAATCATAAATCAACTGCGCCAAGTCCTCGATAGAGTAGATATCGTGATGAGGCGGTGGAGAAATCAATGACACACCGGGTGTGGAGTGTCTTGTTTTGGCAATCCATGGATATACCTTACCGCCGGGCAGGTGTCCGCCTTCACCGGGTTTTGCACCCTGTGCCATCTTAATCTGAATCTCCTGAGCGCTGACAAGGTAACGGCTTGTTACACCGAAACGCCCGCTTGCTACCTGCTTGATAGCGGAACAGCGGTTCAGCCCGTCAGGACCTACGGTAAGTCTCTCAAGGTCTTCACCACCCTCTCCGGAGTTGCTCTTACCATGGAGTCTGTTCATGGCAATTGCCATAGTCTCGTGGGCTTCTTTGGAAATAGAGCCGTAGGACATAGCACCTGTCTTAAAACGGGTCACGATAGAATCCACACTCTCCACTTCCTCAAGAGGCACGCTCTTCTTCGGATAGTTGAAATCCATAAGACCGCGGAGGTTCTTGATAGATGTTTCATCGTTTACCAAGGCGGTGTACTGCTTGAACATTTCATAGTCGCCACGCCTGGTGGATTCCTGAAGCAGATGGATGGTAGCAGGATTGTAGAGATGCTCTTCTCCGCCGCTTCTCATCTTGTGATGTCCAGGGCTGTCGAGGGTCAGGTCATTGCCCAATCCCAGAGGATCGAAGGCCATGGAATGCAGCTCATCTACCTGCTTTTCAATATCCTTCAAAGTAATACCGCCTACTCGGCATACTGTATTTCTAAAATATTTGCTGATGACTTCCGGTGCAATACCGATTGCCTCAAAAATTTGGGAACCCTGGTAGGACTGAATGGTGCTGATACCCATTTTGGAAGCAATCTTAACGATTCCGTGCAGCACTGCGTTGTTGTAATCATCCACTGCCGCATAATAATCTTTATCCAGCATGTTGTTGTCAATCAGCTCCTTGATGGTCTCCTGCGCCAGATAAGGGTTGATCGCACAGGCACCATAGCCCAGAAGGGTTGCAAAATGATGCACTTCTCTGGGTTCTCCGGACTCCAGAATCAATGCTACTCTCGTTCTCTTCTTGGTGCGTACCAGATACTGATTCAGCGCTGACACTGCCAACAGAGAAGGAATGGCTACGTGATTCTCATCCACGCCTCTGTCGGATAGAATCAGGATATTCACACCGTCACGGTAAGCACGATCCACTTCTACGAAGAGTCTGTCGATAGCACGCTCCAGGCTGGTATTCTTATAATAAGTGATGGGCACGACTTCTACTTTGAAGCCTTCTGCTTTCATATTTTTAATCTTTAAAAGGTCTGTATTGGTCAGAATCGGGTTGTTTACCTTCAGAACGTTACAGTTCTTGGGAGTTTCCTCCAGAAGGTTTCCTTCAGTACCGATATAAACAGTGGTGGAAGTCACAATTTCCTCACGGATGGCATCGATAGGCGGGTTGGTAACCTGGGCAAAGAGCTGCTTAAAATAGTGGAACAGCGGATGACGAGTCTTGCTCAGTACCGGCAGCGGTGTGTCCACACCCATTGCCGCAATGGCTTCTCCACCGTTCTGAGCCATGGGCAGGATGCTGGTCTTCATCTCATCATAGGTGTATCCGAAAGCTTTCTGCATTCTCTGGCGCTCTTCATAAGAATACTCAGGTACACGCTTGTTGGGAATCTTCAGATCCTTTAACATTACCAGATTATTGTCCAGCCATTCACCGTAAGGCTGTCCGGAAGCATAACTTTCCTTCAGCCGGTCGTCATCAATGACTTCTCCTTTCACAGTGTCTACCAGAAGCATCTTACCGGGACGAAGTCTTTCTTTTACTTTGATCTTGGCAGGATCGATATCCAGCACACCTACTTCGGAAGAAAGTATCAACTGATCATCCTCAGTAATCATGTATCTGGAAGGACGCAGACCGTTACGATCCAACACGGCTCCCATGATATCACCGTCAGAGAACAGGATAGAAGCAGGACCGTCCCAAGGCTCCATCATGGTTGCATAATATTGATAGAAATCCTTTTTCTTCTGTGCCATGGTCTTGTTGTTGGCCCAGGGTTCGGGAATGGCGATCATGACTGCCAGAGGAAGATCCATACCGTTCATTACCAAAAATTCCAACGTATTATCCAGCATCGCAGAGTCGGAACCGGTCTTGTTGATGGCCGGCAGCACCTTGTGCAGCTGTCCTGTCAGATACTCAGATTCCATGTTCTCTTCACGAGCCAGCATCTTATCTGCATTGCCTCGGATCGTATTGATTTCACCGTTGTGCACGATAAAGCGGTTCGGATGGGCACGTTCCCAACTGGGGTTGGTATTGGTGGAGAAACGGGAGTGTACCATAGCGATGGCAGATTCAAAGTCCTCACTCTGAAGATCTGCAAAGAAGGTACGCAGCTGACCTACCAGGAACATTCCTTTATAAACGATAGTACGGCTGGATAGTGATACTACATAAGTATCATCTGTGGACTGCTCAAAGACACGTCTTGCAATGTAGAGTCTGCGGTCAAAAGCCAATCCCTTTTCCACATTGGCCGGCTTCTTCACAAATGCCTGCATGATATAAGGCATGCACTCTACAGCTTTATGACCCAATACGTTAGGGAAAGTCGGCACCTCTCTCCAGCCCAGGAATTTCAGTCCTTCTTTTTCTACAATAATCTCAAACATCTTCTTAGCCTGATTGCGACGCAGCTCCTCCTGTGGGAAGAAGAACATGCCAACACCATATTCTCTCTCCCCGCCAAGCTCGATGCCAAGAGGCTTTGTCACTCTTTCAAAAAATTTGTGGGGTACCTGGGTCAGGATACCCACACCGTCACCGGTCTTGCCTTCTGCATCTTTACCGGCTCTGTGCTCCAGATTCTCTACTATTTTCAGGGCATTTTCCACTGTCTCGTGGCTCTTTTGACCTTTGATATTCACACATGCACCGATACCACAGTTATCATGCTCAAATTCCTCACGGTATAACGGAGCTGTTGGGAATTCTTTCTTTACTTCAAACATTTACTTCTCCTCCTATTACCTCACTGCCGCAGGTCTATCGGTTTGCATCACGTCACTCCACACCGGCCGGCATTTTCATTCATATACACAAAAAAGGTCGCAAAGAAGCTTTTGTGCGCTCCTTTGCGACCTTTTCATGTACTATACACCAAAATGCGTAAGTTGTAAATACCCTTTTTTATTTTTAATTGTCAGATAATTCGTCAATTGCTACTGGTAAGGTTGATTTGTCAGACTATAATACACTTTTGAGCGGCCATATGATAAACAAGATTAAGTATCCGATTATCTTTTAATAAAATCTTCTATGATGTCAAACACTTGATTAGACCAAAATTCTCTACCACCATGATGAGCGTTATCTATCGCATAGAATGCTGCCGTTTTATTACATTGCATAAGTTTGTCATAAAGCAAACGTGGATAAAATGATCCACTGTGGTGACCCTTCCTACGGCGGGGCAATGTATGGCTGCCCTCACTGTGGAAAGTTAAAGTTTGTTGCTTTCCGCTGCCACAGCCGTTTCTGCCCTACCTGTGGAAATCTCTATGCCATGCAGCGCACTACTTCCATGTCCTTTAAACTGGTCAATGTTCCCCATCGCCACTGCGTCTTCACCATCGATGAGAATCTCCTACAGTGACAACGGTTTCTGGAGGAACATCAACTATTTTGACTATACCTTCCTCCGTAACGCATTTCGGACTGCTCTCCTCAATGAAATGGAGCCCTTAATCGGTCCTTCCTTTAAAAAGGTACCTCCTGTTATCGCGATCACAAAGAAGGCTTCTATGTATATGCTAAACCTAACAAATGTGATCCTAAAACTGTCGTAAAATATATCGGACGCTATCTTGGCAGACCTGTCATTGCCACCTCAAGGATTGACAAATACGATGGCGACTTTGTCACTTTCCATTACAACCGCCATGAAGATGAGCAATATGTGGAAGAAACAATTCCTGTTATGGAGTTCATTGAACGCCTTATCCGACACATCCCTGAAAAGCACTATAAGATGATCCGTTATGGCGGTATTTATGCCCGCCTCCGTGCGGGCCATTTTCATTTCGGGAGAACGCCGTAGACGGTCTTTCCTATGCAGAAAACTCCTGCTCATTTCGAAATGTGAGCATATCAAAATGGACAGGAGTTCTTTTTTCTTTTATAATTCCACCGGACTAAAGACCCCAAACGGTATCTCTCCCACAGCCGCCCGCACAAATGCCTTGACGCTGGGTGAAAGCATAGAATACGCGTTCACATAAGTAAGCGCTCTCTCAAAGTACTGATTGCCAAAGTAAGGTGACCCGAAGGAAACAATAATGGACTTGTCGATTCCGTGTTTCAGATAAGAAGACACCTTCTTCGCCTCTGAAGAATGGAAATCCAAGAATCCAATAGGCCGGAACGGTCTGGAGAACAATGCATAGATTACCAGATCATTCTCGTCAATCTCTGCATCTGTCGCGCCATCCTTCAAGTAACTCACCTCAAATCCCTTGCCGCGCAGTTCCTCGCAAAGAAGCTCTGCTTCCTCAAATGCCGGCAGATGATGGGTGATTGGAACGATTGCGAGCTTTTTCGTCTTTTCCGGTGATAAGGGGAAGAAGTTGCCCTTATCGCGGATCAGGGTAACGGAATGCTCTGCTGATTCCTGCTGTGTCTTTTTCACGAATTGCTTATCCTGATCAGACAAAAGAATCGCATGGTTATCTCGATCAAACATACCAAGCTTCTCTTTCATCTCCAGGACACGTGATACGGCGTCGTCCAGCTGTTCCATAGAAATATAACCGTTTTCCACAGCCTCTGTCATGTTCTTCACATAATGCTTGGTAGGCCACAGCATCATATCACAGCCTGCCTTAAAGCTTTCAATCTCCGCTCTCTGCTTGTCATACCAGCCGCTGAAGCCGCCCATGCCAAGGGCATCGGTTACCACTACACCCTTAAATCCCATTTCTTTCTTTAACAGATTGGTGGTCAGCTCGTGAGACAAGGTTGCCGGAAGCTTCATGCCATTTTCAAAAATCTCCTTCTGGTAAGCAGGAAGCGTGATATGACCTGCCATGATGGAGTAAACACCGTCGTCAATGAGCTCCTGGAAGACTCTTCCGGACATCTTTTTCCAATCTTCAAAGCTTAAAGTATTGTTGGTAGTCACAATATGCTGGTCACGGTAGTCCAGGCCGTCACCCGGGAAATGCTTGGCACAGGCTGCCAGACCATTCTCCTGCATACCGCGGATTACCTGTTTCAACAATTTAATGGCAACATCAGGATTGTCGCTGATACCACGCACATTCACTAACGGATTGCGTTTATTGATGTTCAGATCAGAAACCGGTGATAAGGACCAGTTAGCACCTACGCTGCGCGCTTCAAGAGCAGTGGCTTTTCCGTAATTGTACGCTATTTCCTCACAGTTGGTCGCGCCCAGTCCCATCAGATAAGGAAGCGGTGTCAGGCCTTTGAGCATGCTGCCGCATCCGTTTTCAAAGTCTGAGGTAATCAGGATTGGAATCTTGGCATTATCTATGTACTGTGCCAGAGTAGCTCTGGCGCAATCGATCCCCATTTCATCTGCTTCCGTGATGATCTCTCCAAAGAAAAAGGCAGCGCCGATCTGGTCGGATACGAACTTGTCCTTATTCACTCTGATCACTACAGTCTGCA